>JAKCAB010000492.1 GCA_021839785.1 bacterium
GCGCCGTGAGCCGGGTTTCAGGGCGCCTACTGGACAGCTTTTCGGCTGCTGAGCCAGAACGATGCCGTTGAAATGGGGAGCGCGGGCCGCTGGCCTGCGGTGTTCGGCGGCCCGCCGAAACGCAGTCCTGTCCATTGTCCGTAGCCGGCGCGGAAGGAGCAGCCGCTGACTCACGTCAGCAGCCACCGGGGTCACACGTGGGCCGCGTGCGGTCCCCATCCGACAGCATCGTTCCGGCTGAGCCTTTGGTTGCCGGTGCAATCAAAGACTCGGCGGCTGCGGTCTGCTCGGCAACTTCAGCTCTGCAAGCTTCCCGCCAACCCGCCATCCAGCCGCCTTCACTGCGCGCCCCACTTGGTGTTCTTCAAAAAGGTCAGCAAGTCCGCCAGTTCCTGTTTCGAAAGCTGGTCAGCCAGCCCGGACGGCATGACCGAGACGGTGCCTGGCCGCATCTCGGCGATGTCCTTCTTGGCCACGCGTGCCTTGGTATCGGCGCCGGTGACGAGCACCAGTTCGTTGGCCGTGTCGTTGGCCACGACGCCGCTGTATTCCTCGTCGTCCTTGGTATCGACGATCACCGGTTCGAAGCTGCGCACGAAGCTCGCACTCGGATAAACGACCGCCTCCAGCAGGTCGCGCTCCGTGCGAATCTGGCCGATGCTCGTGAGGTCAGGTCCGACTTTGCCGCCCAGGTAACCCATCGCGTGACAGGTTGAGCACACGGTCTTCTGGCTGTTGAACACCGCCTGGCCGCGGCGCACGTCGCCGCCCAGCCGCTTCAATTCGGCCAGCAACGAATCGAGATGCGCGGCCTGTGCCGCCGTGTCGATGTCGAGCATCTTCAATAATTCCTTGCCGGCCTCTTGGGCGCTGGCCGGGAACTGGGCCAGCCGTTGACTCAACAGGTCCACCCGCACGCTGGCCAGGGCCTTCGACGCTTTGAGCGACGTGACGAGTCTGAGGCCCACGGTCTCGTCGGTCGCACCTTCGAACGCCTCGAGCAGGCGGTTCAATTCCATTGGGCCGACGTTTCGGAGCGCCTCCGCTAACGCGGCCTGCTGGGCCGTGGTCAATCGCGCCTTGGCCAGCACGCCCGCAGCGGCGCTGCGCTGGGCGGCGGGCAGACTCGGATCCAGTTGGCCGGTCAAGAGCGCGAAGGTTGGCGCGTCCAGTTCGTAGGCAGCGGCCGGCAAAGCCGCCAGGGCCTCGACCCGCAAGTCCGCCGGCCGGGCAACATCGCGACCGACGCGCCACAGACCGGAATCGATCTCGGCGACGTTGGTCTTGGCCAGCGGCAGTTCCCGCAAGGTGGCGATGCTGGCGCGGACGAGTTCCGCGTCCGGCTCCGCCAGCCGCCTGGCCAGCGCCGCCAGCCACGATGCGGGAACGGGTTTGACGCCCGACTCGGCCATCGAGCGCAGCATCAACCAGCGCGTCTCGCGCGGTAGCGCCGAATCTGAGAGCCGGTCAGCGACCAGTTGTTGAATGGCGGGGTCGCGCTCGAAAACCGCCAATTGGTGCTGGAGTTCCTCGCGTTCCGGTGCGGACAGGCCGGTCGCGGCGAGGCGCTCGCGGAAGAAGTCGGCGAGTTCGCCGCCCCACTCGGCGTGATGCCCGGCAATCCAGGCCGCGGCGGTTTTAAGCGCGGGATCGGCTGAGCCCAGCAAAGGCGCCACGTCGGACGCCTTCAGCCCGCCGCCGTCCATCTGGTCCAGCGCGATCAATGCCGCGCGGCGCGTGAATGAGTTCGCCGCGGCCAGGCCGGCGCGCGTGCCGGCCGGGTCGGCGATTTCGATCAAGGCAAAGATCAGTGCGTGTTCGTGGACGCGCACGGCTGCGGCGTTGTCCGGGAATCCTTGGCGGAACTCGCCGGCGATCGCGAGCAAGGCCGGGACCGCGGACTTGTCGCCGATCCGACCCAAGGCTTCGGCGGCTTTGCGTTGATGGAAGCGGTTCGGCGAACTCAGGAACGTGAGCAAGCGTGGCAGCGCAGCCGCATCGCGGCGCACTCCGACCGAATGCAGCGCGGCTTGCTGGACGCTGGGATCGGCGTCGTCCAAGGCAAGGCGCACGGCCGCGCGCGCCGATGCATCGGCAATGCGCGTCAGCGCCCAAACCGCGTTGCGGCGCGCCGCGACGTTGCTGGATTGTTTGAGCGTGGCGGTCAACGCCGGCACCGCGGCGGCGCCTTGTTGGGCGAGTTCGTCAATGGCGCGATGGCGAACGGCGGGGCGCGAGTCACCGAGTCGATTGGCCAGTTCGTTCGGCTTGGCGCTGGCCCAAACGAGCCTTAACCCGCGCGGGTCGTGCACCTGCTTCATACCCGTGCGGCGGATGCGATAGATGCCGCCGAGCACGTCGGGCTTGGCGAGCTGCGAAGTCGGGCAACAAATCTTGTACCAGCCACCGGTGTCGATCACGAGCAGGCTGCCGTCGGCGTCCTCGAAGACATCGGTGGGGTGGAAGTCCGGATTGTCGGCGACGAGAAAATCCTCGTTCTTCGAGCGGTACGTGCTGCCGATTGGCTCCAGGACGTGGCGCATGACCTTGCGGAGATTGAATTCGGTCGAAAAGAGGTTGTTCTCGAACTCCGGCCCGAACCCTTGCGAGTCATAGCGAGTCAGCGAGCACGCGGCGGCGGGTCCAAGCTCGACCAAAGGCGGGAGCAGATCGCCGGTGCGCTGGAGGTCGTCGAGCACGCCGTGGACCTTCGGATATGCGCCGCCGTAAATGCAGTGGACGATCGCGTCGCGCAACCCGGCTTCGGGGTGGTGGAAGAATGTGGTGATGAAAAACACTTCGCCTTCGCGGCTGAAGGCGACTTCGACCGGGTTGTCCATCCCGCCGCTCATGACGGCGTCGAGTTCGGTGTGGTCAGGCAAGGCGCGGAAGACGTGCGCCGCGCTGTCGGAGATCGGCCTGTGGCCGGGGCGTTCGTAGGTTTGCTTCGCGAACGCGCCTTTGCACCAGTAAATCCAGCCGTCCGGGCCGAGGTAAGGCCCGTGGAGGTCGTTCGCGCAACCGGTCAGGGTCTTGCCTTCGTGCCACGCGGTGCGCCGGTCCGCGACGCCGTCGCCATCGGCGTCTTCCAGTTTCCAGATGGTGGGGGGCGCGCCGGTATAAACCGCGCCGTCGTGCCAGAGCACGCCTTCGGGGAACATCAGCTTGTCGGCAAACACGACCGACCGGTCGAAGCGCCCGTCGCCGTCGGTGTCCTCGAGGCGGACAATGCGGTGCGGTTTTTCCTGGAGTTGTTTGTCCGGCTTGTCATTGGACCCGGACGAATCGGCCACGTAGAGCCGGCCTTGCTCGTCGAAATCCGCCATCATCGGCCGCAGGACCAAGGGCGGCCCGGCGACCTGCTCGACTGCGAATCCAAGAT
>JAKCAB010000438.1 GCA_021839785.1 bacterium
CTCTGGTACGTGCGCCGGCGCAACCTCCCCGACGGTACCGGTCTGGCCAGCGCCACTGTGACCGTCAGTTCGACCGCGCCCGAGGCGCCGGGTGCCACCGACGGTCCGGGCGTGGAAACGGGCGGCGGCGAGATCGTCATCCCGCCGCTGGCCAACGAAGATGAGCGGATGCTCGCCACGCTCGCCCAGGAAAAACTCTGGGGCCGCTACGCGTTGCTCAAGGCGATTTCGTCGCCGCAGGTGCACGCCTTCATCGCCCGGTTGTTCAGCGCGGATTTGATCCTGCAAAATGCCTTGCTGCGCCACGCTTTGATGACCGAGTTGGAGACCGGCGCGAAACTCACCTCCGAAAGTCCGGAGGAGAACTTCGAAATGATCCAGGGTGGCCTGCGAGTCAAAGTGCTCGCGGCCGAGGCGGTGGAAGCGGCGGTCAAGACGGTGATGCGCGAGGAACTCCTCAAAGGCCTGGCCGCGGCGTTCGCGCGCTTCCCGCGGCCGCTGGCCGATCTGCGGGTGCGCACCGCCTTGGGCTTGACCGGGCGGTTGCCGGAGATCGGCGATCTGGGCCTGAAAATGCCAAACGATCCCAAATTCCAGAAGCTCATGGAGCGCGTCGTGAAGAGCGCGAGCACCGGCCGGCGCCAGGCCATCCGCGATGCCGTGGACAAATTCATCGGGAGGTAAGGCCATGCGTTTGCGCACCCGCATCCAACCGTTCCCCGGCGAGAAACTCGTCGAGGTGCTGCCGCCGCTGGCGTCGTTCGTCGAAGACGCCCCACTGCGCCGGCTCAACTTCTTTCCCGGCCGCCACCTCACCGACGTCGCGCTCAAGCTCGAGCAGGCCGTGCGCGTCGCGCGGCTGCGGTTGCGCGCCGAAGGCGTGGCGCCCGGCGTGGTCACCGGCCTCGAAGCCGGCTTGGGCGCGGACGAGCGGGGCAGCTTCGTCGAGATTGGCACGGGCTACGGCCTGACGGCGGCCGGCGAGGACGTGATGGTGGATCGCGTTCTGCGGGTGTACGTGGCCGACCTGCCGGTGTTCACGCCGGGGCAAGATCCGTTCCAGGCGCCGAAGCTCAGCACGCTGCCGATCGGCGAAACCGGCCCCACGGCCGGCGTGCTCGTGCTCGTGCCCGGCCAGGTGGAAGAAATCGAAGTGCCGCTCGCCGCCAAGGCGACTGGCCTCGAAGCCGAGAACTTCCAGCCGTTCGTGCGCCAGCCCGCCGACGAGGCGTACTATCGCCAATCGACGGTTGATGCCGCCCGCCTCGCGTTGCTGCTCTGGTCCGCGGACTGGCCGGCGGCCTGGCGATTGCCCCCCGTAACCGCCCCCGGCCTCTGGCGGAACCAGGTTGCCTGGCGGGTCTTCGCCGCCGAGCAGGCGATTCTCGAAAGCGCCCTGCTCACGCCGGACGAAGCCCGCGCCTTTCCGCCGTGGGAATCCTCTGGCGTGGCCGTGGCGTTGCTCGGCCTGGACGAGCACTGGCTGCCGCTGTTCCTGGATCGCCATGCCGTCGCGCGCCAGGGCGGTCTGCCCCGGCAGCGTGTGCTCGCCACCCGCTCTTTTGCCCGGCAACTCCAAGGCACCGGTGAGCCGCGGCTGTGGCAGGCGCGGATCGACCAGTTCGCCGCCGAGCTCGCCGAGTATGCCAACACGGCTGCGGGCGCCACACGCTTCCGGTTTTTGCCGCCTTTTGGGGTGCTCCCGAAAGCCTACGCCGCCGAGTGGAATACCGTGACGGTGACCGACCCGGCCACCGAAAAGGCGACGACCTACCGCACCGTCAGAAATACGTTTTTCCCCGCGAACTACGCGGTACAACTCGCCGTGGCGCCGCTCGAACAACTCGACGCCGTGGCCGACGCAACACGCGGACTCCCGCCGTTCAACCTCGATCAGCCGGACCGCGTCATGCTTCTCGCGCCGGTGCCGCAATCCGTGTTCGACCCGCAGTTGCTCGAAGTGCCGGAAGTGGCCCAGGAGCTACGCGACGCGGTGGCGACCCTCACCGCCGACCGAAACCGGACGCGCGGCGAACGCGACGACTATCGCGCCCGTGCCGGGAAGCTCGCGGAGAAGACTGACGGCTCCGCCGGTGTGCCGGCCTACCCCGACCCGGATCCGGACCAATTGGATCCGGCGGAGACCGCCGCGGGGTACACCCCGCCCGTCGGCGAAATCTTCGGGACGACCGGTGTTGGCGCCAGCCTCGCCGTGCCGGCGTTCGACAAGTTGAAGGCCGACCTCCAGAAACGCTACGCCGCCTGGACCGAGACGCCGGAACAGGCCGGCTTGGGCACGTACTACCCGGATCAGAAGGCGATCAAGGACCGCGAGTTCCTCGCCACGGACTCGGCCTTCGGCCAAGGCTTGCGCCCCTTCGTCCGGTCCCTGGAGTCGAAGGTCAATCGCGCGGAGGAAATGATCGGCACGCATTACCTGCGCGTCCGCACCGATGTGTACCGGCTGGGCCAGTTCGTTTCCGGCGCCACGCTGACCACGCGGTTCGCGACTTCGGACGCCTTGGCAAACGTCGTGGAACGCCAGACCGCGGCCGTGGACGCGAAAGGTCTGACCGCCTTCGCCAGCCAGCTCATCGGCAACCTGCCGGATACGCGCGCCGCCGCGGGGACGAAGAGCGGGCCACCCGCGGCCGGCACCGTGAAGGCCGCAGCGAAGGCGCCGGCCGCCGGCGCGGCTGCCGCGGAATACATGGTGTACCAGCCGCTCGACGTACAACTCACCACGAACGACCAAGGCAACATCACCGCCGCCTCGGTCGATTCGCAGCAGATCGTCAACGTGGTCAAGCAGGACCTGCTCGCGAACAAATCGTTGTTCCAGCTCAACACCATCGAACCCAGCTTCGGCAAACTCCCGATCAATTTGTTGAAAAAGCTTCCGCTCGAGCGCCTGCAACCGCCCGCGGCGGTGCAGATCCGGAAGGAAATCAACGACGGCAAGCTCGAGCTGTTCTCGAAACTTCAGGCGCTGGACTTGTGCCTGTTGGGCCTGACAACCCAGTTTGTGGATCAACCGGCGGCGGGCGTGGCCTACCGGGCCTTGCGGTTGACCGAAGTCTTTCTCCAGCGCGGCAGCGACGACGATCTCGGCGTGCCGCCCGCCGATGCCGCGGCGGATCAAAAGAACACCGAGGCCGCCCATTTCTCGCGTGGCGTGAAACACGCCGACCTTTCGATCGCCGCGCTGCGTGCCATCGAAGAGCGCATCCGCGAGTACCGCGAAATCATCGACCTCGCCCGCCAGGCGCTCGGCACCATCGATGCCCAGTCCGTCGCCGTGGCGGCGAAACTGCACGAGGTGGACGGCCGGCTGGCCGAGGCGCGGCAGGACGCCGCAGTGGCGCAAGCATTGGTG
>JAKCAB010000556.1 GCA_021839785.1 bacterium
CTTCTTCGGCGGACTTCTGCTTTTCCAGGTCGAAATAAACGATGTTCTTCATGGCGAGAGGCGGTCGCGGCGGCGCGACTTTAGGCCGCGGACCGGGTGCGGCAAAGGAATTCGCCGCGCAAGTGAAAGCCGTTGCATTCGGGCCGGTGGACCGTACGGTTGCGTCCGGCAAGCGGGCGGAAACGGCCTTCCCGAAGCATGACCAAACTTGTTTTGTTCGACATCGACGGCACCCTGATCCGTACCGGCGGGGCGGGCGTGACCGCTTTCGAGCGCACAGCCGACACGGAGTTTGGCATCCCGAATGGCGTGCGGCATTTGAACTTCGCCGGACGCACCGACACGTCGCTGGTGCGCGAGTTTTTCGCCACCCACGGCATCGAGGCGAGCCGCCAGAACTTCGAGCGGTTCTTCGAGTGCTACGTTTTTCTGCTCGATTACCTCCTGCCACAACATTACGGCGCGGTCTGCCCCGGGGTGGCGGGCTTCTTCGACGGCCTCCGTGCGCTGCCGCAGGCCCCGCTGGTGGGACTCCAAACCGGCAACATCCGCCTCGGCGCCGAGATCAAGCTCCGCCATTACGGCCTGTGGCACCATTTCGAGGTGGGCGGTTTCGGTGACGACGACGAAGACCGCCGCCGGTTGACGCGGATCGCTTTCGAGCGCGCGGGGCGGCGGTTGGGGTGCCGCCTGGCCCCTGCCGAGGTGTTGGTGGTGGGCGACACGCCGCACGACATCGATTGCGCCCACGCCTTGGGTGCCCGCGCGGCCGCGGTGACCACCGGCGGCGCAACGCGTGAAGAACTGGCCGCGCACCGCCCCGACTGGCTGGTGTCGGACCTGACCGAACTCAGCGCGGCAGAACTGGCCGCGCCTGCCACACACTGACCGGTCGCTATCCGGCTCAATGCCGGTGCGGGCCGCGTCCGCTGCAGCAACAACACGAGGAAGGCGAGGTGCCGCAGGCGGGTGCTTCCTCGCTTCCTCCTCCGCTCGAGGCGAACACGGACAACTTCTTGCTTAGCCGGGTCGAGCCGCAATTCGGGCAACGTGTCCCCTTCCAATCCGCAGACCGCACCAGGATTTCGCTGTCGCGCTCGCACTCGGAGCAATGAAATTCGTAAATCGGCATGGCGAAACGATAACGCGCACGCGTCCGCCATTTCAAGCGAACGGAAGCCTGGCAGTGTCCTGATTTCAAATACGTGACTGCGCCATTGCGGTGGCACAGGGCGGTCCGGCAGCACCGCCGCCACCCAATCAGGACACGACCGAAACTCCGGCTTGTGCCCCCGCGTTTTGCTCGCCTCGGCCGCGGGCGGCGCCTAGCCTGCCGCGGCTTATGGCAAAGTTGCTCAGCGAGTATCTTGATCCCCTGGCCGCGCTGTGGCTGGCGCTGGTGGCGCTCACGGTCTGGCGGCTGAGTCGCCGGAAATGGCGGGGGGCTTTCGGGTCCGCGGCGGTCGCGGCGTTCATTTACGTGATTGGGGCAACGCCGATCCCGGCCTCGCTGCTCGCCTCACTGGAGCGGCCTTACGCCGGAGTCCGGGCGGAATCGCTACCCACGGCGGACGCCGTGGTCATGCTCGGCGGAATGACGACCCCATCCACGAATGATGTGTTTGGCTTTCACTTCGACGGCGAAGTGGACCGCGTGGTGACCGCGGTGGAACTGGTTCGTCAGCACAAGGCACGTGCGTTGGTGCTTGGCGGTGGCCTCAACCCGGCAACGGCCAACCCCGGCGAAGGCGAGTTGCTCCGGCGCTGGATCGAGACGTGGAACGTCGCGCGCGTGCCAGTCCACCTGCTCGGCCTTTGCCAGAACACCCACGACGAGGCGGTCCGGACCAAAGCGCTCGCCGACTCTCAAGGGTGGAAAAGCATCATCCTCGTGACTTCGGCCGCGCACATGCGCCGCGGCGAAGCGCTGTTTCGGAAGCTCGGGGTGAATGTGACGTGTTTCGCTTGCGACTTCGACGGCCTGACTTCGTTGCAGCGACCGTTTGCCGCGTACCTGGCACCATCGCCGAGAGGTTTCGAACTCCTGGCCGGCTACCTCCACGAAGTCGTGGGTTGGTGGGTGTACCGCTGGCGGGGCTGGGTTTGAGCCGCCCCCGGGCTTGATCCCGGCGGGACGGTTCAGGGTTTGCCCGCGGGCTTTTGGAGGCGTTCTTCTGCTTCGAGACGTTGCTTGACGATGTCGAGATAGAATTGGGTCAGCCAGTTGTCCCATCGCTTGATCTCCAACGACCGGTTCAACCACTTCTTCGCCTCGGTCCAGTTGCCGAGTTGCATCTCGTGCCAGCCACGCAGCAGGGCGGCGTAGTGGTTGTTCGGGTCCAGCTTGAGCGCGCGCTCGAAAAGCGCCAGCGCCTCGTCGTGGCGCCCGAGCCAGTCCAACGTCCTGGCCCCGTGCAGGATGGGGTAGGTGTCCCAGCGATTGAGCTGCATCGCCCGCTGAAACCATTGCCACGCCGTCTGGGCGAGCGTTTCCCAACCCGGATTCCCGTTGAAACTCTGCACGCGGTAGATCTCGCCCAGACGCGCCGCAGTGTCCGCGTTCGCCGGCTCGATCTGGGCGGCGTGGGCGAGCGCGGCGACCTCGGTTTCGAAAGCTTGCGCGCGTTCGGATTGCCGAATATAAGTGGCCGCTCGCCAACGCCGAACGCCTTGCTGGACCAGCAAGCCGGCGGCGGCCACACCAAGGAGCGTGATCAACGCCCGGCCATACCAGTGCGGGTTCAACCAATACCGGTTGGACGTGAACCGCATCTGGCTGCTGAGAATCGCCATGAGGGCGACCGCCAGCATCGCGTTCGCGGGGATTTGCAGGTTGAAATCCACGAACGAATGAACCGCCAGGGCCAGCAATCCCGTCCCGGCGCCCAACACAAACGCTGCGCGGTCACTGGGTTTTGCCGTCAAACTGTTGGAATCGCGCCGAACGAAGCGCCAGGTGCGCCACCCCCCCCACGCCAGGCTCACCAGCGCCCCGCCGATGAGCACGCCACCCACCAAGCCCCAGTCCGCCAAGGCGTTGAGGTAATCGTTGTGCGACCAGATCGGACGGGTCTGCACCGTTTCCGGGCGGTACGCGGGAAACCGAAGATCGAAGTGCGCCGGCCCGACCCCCACCCACGGATGATCCAGCCACATCCTGGCGGTGGCATGCCACAAGTCGTTCCGCACTGACACGCTTTCTTGCTGGCCCTCCACGAACATCAAACGGAAGCGGTCTCGCGGGTGCCGGACTTTTTGGAGGAACACGGCGGTCAGCGCCACCAAAACCACCAACCCCACCAATGCGTAACGCCGAAACGCTCGATTCCAGAGCAGCACGCCCAGCAGAAACAGCAACGACACCC
>JAKCAB010000113.1 GCA_021839785.1 bacterium
GTATAGAAATATGCAGCGTGGACTTTCGCGCCCGCCAAACCCGCACCTGTTTCCGCGTCGATCACATGCATCACGACTCGGGGTTCCGGCTCCGGGCGGTTCACCTGGGCTGGCTGCATCGACAAAACTCGGATGGTTGGTCCTACGGCAACTGACTTGACCGGCCGCGGTTTACTCCGATTGTTCAACTCGTCGTTCCCGCGGGGAATCGAGAGCGGTCTGAACCAGAGGACAAAGACAACTGTCATGGTGACGAACACCGCCAGCGGGACGAGGAATCGCGAACTCCCAACCGACCGGAAGACCGGCCCCGCCAGTTGACCGATACCGCCTGCGGATTGCCGCCGCAGCGTTCGTAGAGCGGCGATGAGCTGACCGGGGGCAGCTTCGAGCGTTCGCTCCCAGAGCAGCGTTCCCAGCAAAGCTGCCGAACACACGATGCCGCGACGCACCAGCCGAGTGCGTAGTCGCTCGACCGCGCGACTCACCCGCATCTTAGCGGCGTCTTCACTCACCCCCAGGCTTTGCCCCACGTCCCGCATTGGGCGACGATCGAAGAATCGCAACAGCAGCGCACGCCGATCCTCTTCGGCTAAGCGGTTCAGTTCCTCGTCCAAAGCCGGAGCGAGTTTGTCCCAAATCCGATCGTCTTCGGTAGCGGAGGTTGTCGTTTCCATTGCCGCAGCCTTTTCCTCGCGGGACCGCCGGCGGGTCTCGGACCGCCACACGTCCACCGCGACGTGGACCGTTGTTCGATGCAACCACGCAACCAACTCCGCATCGTCTTGGAACTTGGGCGCGCGGTTGGCGAATCGGGTGAAAACGATTTGGGTCACGTCCTCGGCTAGCGCGGAGTTGGAAAGACGGCGCTTCGCTGCTGAATAAACGAGGTTCGTGAAGCGGCGCACCAATTCGCCAAACGCGAGTTCCGAACCCGCGTCACGGTAGGCCCCCAACAGGTCGGTTCCGTTCATCGCTACCAGGATTATCGGCACCAAACACAGAAGGTAACAAGCTTGGTCGTTTCAGGACCCGGATAGTTGCGCGCCCAGCCTGCACCAGAATTGTACCAACTTAGCGATGGATCGGTTCGCAGCGTGTCACATTTGGCTCGGCAGCGGTCATGCAAACACGATCGTCCGCAGTTCTCCGATCAACGCGTCCAGCGCCGCCTCATCCACCGGCGAGGCCACACAGCGCGTCGCCAGGCTGCGTTGCGGCGCCACGAAGCGGTTATGCATGGGTTCCACGTCGCGTTCGAACTGAAGGCGGACGGATTCCGCGGTGCGGCCCCGCCGGCCCACGTCGCGCCGGATACGACGGCGCAGGCGCTCGGCGGCGGGACAGTCCACGAACACGCTGAAGGCAAACCGCGCGCGCAACCACTCCGGGTGCAACAGCCAGAGGCCATCCCAAATCACCACCGATTGCGCCTCCAACCGACGCGGCGCGGGCTTTCGCGTGTGGGTGGCAAAGTCGTATTGCGGCAGCCGCACCGGCTCGCCGCGTTCCAAGCCTGCGACCACGCCGCGCACCGCGTCCCAATCAATGGCGGCGGGATTGTCGAAGTTCGTTTCGGCCCGTGCCGGCAACGGCAGGTGCGCCAGGTCGCGGTAAAAATCGTCGAGGCTCACGCGCGCGCTGTGCGGGGCGAAGGCGCGGGCCAGCCGTTTGGCGAGCCAACTCTTGCCCGAGCCGCTCCCGCCGATCACGGCGATCATGTGAACGGAACCGGTCAAAGCGTGGACGGCCCCAAGTGCTGCGCGGCGCGGGCCGATTCCAGCTTTTCGAGCACCGCGCACAACGCGTCGAGCCGGGGCGTGGCCGCGCCCGCGGCGCGGGCCTGGCGGCGGGGTTCCCGGAACAGGCTTTCCACCTCGAGCGCCTGGCCGCGCTCGAAGTCCAGCAGCGTCGAGGCCCGGTAAGGTCCCATGCAGCGGGTGCGTTCGAGGTTTTCTTCCGCCAGCGAGTCGGCCAGCGGATAGCCCAGCGCGCGACCGGCCCGGATCACTTCGCACATCAGCTCGCGCACCAGGCCGGCCCAACGCGGATCGGCCAGCAGTTCGTCGGTGGGCAGGGTGCGCGTTCGGTTCAGGTGCGTCGGCACGCGCCCGGTGACGCAGTTCTCGAACCCGACCAACCCGGCGACGCCCAGGCCGTTGAACGGCACGTTCCAAACCAGCTTTTCCCAATGGGCGCGTTCGAGGTCGTCGGTGACCCGGCAAGGCACGCCCACCTCGGTGAACAGCGCGGCGAGCGACCGCACGCGCGCGGTGGGCGGCCGGCGATATTCGCCCAACACGACCGCGCCGTGCGCGAGGTGCCGGATGACGCCCGGCGCAAGCCGGTTGAGACAGACAAAGCACAGCCCGCCGAAGATGCGCTCCGGACCGAACAGCGCGGCCAGCCGGTCTTCGTTGCCCAGTCCGTTTTGGAGCGTGACCACCCGCGTGTCCGGCCCGACCAGTGGCGGCAGCAAGGCGCCGAATTGGTCATTGGCCGTGGTCTTGAGCCCGATGAGCACCACGTCGCAGACGCCGATTTCCTCCGGCCGGCGCGCGGCGTGCGGTCGCACGGTGAAGTCGCCTTCCACGCTTTGAATGCGAACGCCGTGCGCGCGGACGGCGGCGTAATCGGAGCGCAAAAGGAAATGCATTTCCGCGCCGGTGCGGGCCAGGCGGGCGCCGTAGAAACTGCCGACGGCGCCGCATCCCACCACGCCGATCTTCAAGCTCCGCCGCGTTGGCGTTGTCACCGCGAGGTTCTGGGAAAAGAAAAGGCACTCTGACCGGGCCAGAGTGCCTCCACGAAAAAGGAACTTCGGTCAGGCGCCGAGGATGGCGTCCTTCGCGGCTTTCGCGACGCGGAATTTCACGACCTTCTTGGCGGGAATCTTGATCGTCTCGCCGGTCTTGGGGTTGCGGCCCATGCGCGCCTTGCGGTTCACGAGCACCAACTTGCCGACGCCGGGGAACGTGAAGCTGTTCTTCGCATTCTTGTAAGCCATTTCGGCCAGGGTATCGAGAACCAGCACGGCCTGCTTCTTGGAGATCTCCACTTTTTCGGCAAGCGTGGCTGCGGTCTGCGACTTCGAGAGAGGTTTTCCCATAGGTTCTTGCGATGTTATTCTGAGTTGTGAGTCAACGGACTTCGCGGCCCTTTTAACAACCTCCCCCGCGGGTGCAAGGTAAAAATAGGCAAATTTCCTTCGTTTTTCCCGGTTTCGACGCCGAAGTCGGGCCCGCGCCCCGGCGAAAGCGGGCGGCTTCACCGCGGCGCGCGCCCGCGGAACCAGTCGAAATAGCGGTCGCGATAAGCGCTGCGCGCGGCGCCATCCACGATCAACCGGTCCCAAT
>JAKCAB010000700.1 GCA_021839785.1 bacterium
AACGTCGCCGCGAGCGCAGCGGCAACATCGAGGAGACGGCGAAATCGCTTCATGGCACGGCGGCAGATGAGAGTTGTGTCCTGGCCGGCGTGGCGCCTCTGGTTTGCCAGAAGGCGTGCGCGGACCAGAGATCGTCGAGCGTCACTTCTGTTTCTTGAACTTGACCGTCATCGCCGCGGGCGATTCGAGTTCGCCGGAGTCAGTCAGGCGATAAAGGCGCACCTCCAATCCTTTGCTGGCGCCGCCGGTATAGACCACCGCCATTGGGGAGACGCCCCGTTCGAGACTGTTGTTCTCCACGCGCAAGGTCAGGTTGCCGTCCTCCATTGCCCACGAGCCTTTGCCCACGCTGCCGCGGGTATCGAAACTCACGTATTTCGGCGCGGAGACTCCCGGTTCGAGCACGGTGTAGCTCTTGAATTCCAGGTCGTTGAGTTTGCCGTGCTGAACGATCACGTGCTTATCCAGGTCCCACGAAACCTCGAGCGTCACGGGACCGCCGTTGTCCAGTTGCGCCTCCCATTTGCCCAGCATCCAGTCGGCGTCCGCCTGGCTGACCAGGTCGGCCAGCGTCGGCTGGGCCTGTAGCGGTAACCAAGCCGCGCAAGCCAGCAAACCCACCATCAGATATCGAGCGATCATTGAGTGCCTTTCGTCGGTGTTTTCGTTGTCCGCCGCGCCGGTGGCCGGGCAAGAACCTTGCGAGGTCAGGAACGGAGGACGCGGCGAGTTTAGGTCCGGCGCCTGCGTGGTCAAGGCGTGCGGCGCCCCGCGGAAGTGCGGCTTGCCAGCGGCAGGTCAGGCGCGGGAATCAGGTTGGGGGCGGTTCTTCGCCGTGCGGGACCGGCCCGCAGGGCGGCTGGCGCCGCGCCGCCGCTAGCGACCACAGGATCGAAATGAGGATGATCCCGGCCACCACGCTCAGCGAAAGACCGATCGGGATGTGGATCCAATCCACGATGAGCATCTTGAAGCCAATGAACGCCAGCACAAACGCCAGGCCGTACTTGAGGTAACAGAAGTAACCGATGGCCCCGGCGAGCACGAAGTAGAGCGAGCGCAATCCCAGGATGGCAAAGACGTTCGACGTAAAAACGATGAACGGCTTGGTGGTGACCGCGAAGATGGCCGGGATCGAGTCCAGCGCAAAAATCAGGTCGGTGGTTTCCACCATCAACAGCACCAGCACCAGCGGGGTGAGCACCCGCCGGCCGTTTTCGACGGTGGTGAACCGCTGGCCATCATACACGGCGCTGAAGCGAAAGTAGCGCCGCGCCAGTCGCAGGACGGGGTTGCGCTCCGGCTCGATCTGTTCCTCGTCGGCCACGAGCATCTTGACGCCGGTGATGACCAGAAAAACGCCGAACAGATACAGCGTCCAATCCCAGGCTTCGATCAGCTCCGAGCCCAGCCAGATCATCAGCCCGCGCATCACCAGCGCGCCCAGAATGCCCCAGAACAACACCCGGTGCTGGTACTCGCGGGGCACGTTGAAGAAGCCGAAAATCATCGCGATCACGAACACGTTGTCCATCGACAACGAGAGTTCGATCAGGTAGCCGGTCAGGAACTCGAGCGCCTCCTGTTTGCCGCGCACCGGGACGAGCGTCGCGGCAAAAACCATCGCCATCACGAACAGAAAACACGTCCAAGCGAACGCTTCGCGAAAACGAATTTCGCGCGCTTCGCGATGCAGCACCCCCAGGTCGAAGGCGAGGAACAGCAACACCGCGAGCACGAACGTGGCCCAATGCCACCAATGGATCTCGATGATCGCGAACATGAACGACAGAGGGCGAAATTACGCTCAATTCCTTCAAATACAACCCACGCGCTCCTTTCGCCGCTCTGAACCTGTTTCGGCGCCTCGGCCGGGCAACCGACCGGTCACTCGGTGCGTGCCGCGGCGCCCGCCAGGCGGTAGGTCCGCGGAGCCGCTACCTCGAAGGCCACGCGCTCGCCCGCGACGCCCAGGTACCCGCCCCAGCCAACGCGGATTTCCGCAACCCGTTCCAAATCCAGCCGCCCATTCGCGTCCTGCGACCAGCCGGCAGGCTGGAAGGCGCTGAAGGCCACCTTGACCGGCCGCCGCCCGGCCACGCTCAGCATCCGCCCGGTGTTGGCAATGAAATCCCCGCCGCCGGCTTCGCGCAGAATCACCAGCAATTGCGCGGGCGTGCGCTGGCCGGCCGGCGCCCAAGTGTCCAGCGCCAGACCTTGCGCCTTGCGGAGATCGAGCGGTTGCTTTGGCTGAAAACGCAGGAACAACCACGTGTCCGTCTGGCCTTTCGTCAGCGTGGCGTCGGCCTTCCAACCCACCAACGGCGCGCCGCCCGGCAGGTTTTGCTGCGCGAGTTCCGCGCGCACAAACTCGCCGCGCGCCAGCTCGGGTTCGCCCACCGCCAGTTCCGCTTCCGCGAAACCCGGAAGCAAGCCGCTGGCCAGCCGGCGACGTTCCGGCAGCACCGCCTGGGCAAAGGTGAAGGCCGTGGCTTCGTACGCGCCCAGCGACAGCGCGACGTCATTGCCGCCCGCCACCGCTTCCGTTGTTCCCCGGTCGAGCCGCCAGCGCTCCGCTTCGCCGGTGGCGCTGAAACGGACTTTCCCCGACCACGGGTCCGCGCTGTCGTTGATCAAGTAGTACAACTCCCGGCCGTCGCGGCGCCGGTGCGTCACCCGCAACGGGCCGGATTGGTCTGCGATTTGCACATCCGGCGCGAACACGCAATCCAGGACACCCGGCAACAACGACTCGAGTCCCGGTGGCAACCAAACCCCCGCGCCGCCGGCCGCGTTGGCCTCGACTTGTGGTTGATCGCCCGCCGCACCGAAGATTTCGGCGGTGGGCAAGTTAGTATCAACGTCGCCCGGCAGCGCGCCGACGGCGATCACGACGCCACCGCCGCGCACGAACCGCTCCAGGTTTTGCCACGCCTTTGCGGGCAGGATTTCGGTTTGAGGCAGCACCACCACACGCCAGCGCAAGCCGCGGTGGACCAGCGCGCCGGATTCGACCTTCGCCCCGGCCAGCGTCTGCGAATCCACGAACGTGAAGTCGCGCCGCGCGGCGAACAGCGCTTCGGCGACCGCGCGGAACGTCTGCTCCACCGCGAGCGTGCCCGGCGCGTCGTTGGCCCACTGCCGCGAAGGCCGGAAGTGCGCCCAGGCGCTTTCGATCGGGTACAGCACCGCGAGGTCCGCCACCGCTTGGCTGCCGCGCAGCAACGCGCTGCCGCGGCCCACCCATTCGTTGAGCCGGCGGAGCGCCTCGTCGTCCAAACCGACAAAGCGGTAATAGCTGGTGATGGTGTTCACGCCGCTGACGAACAGGCGATTGCAGGTGCCGCGAATCTCGG
>JAKCAB010000559.1 GCA_021839785.1 bacterium
AGCAGGACTTTATCGGGGTCCTCGATGGGACCTTGTCCGGGATCGTAGACAACCCAGGGCAGGTGCAGGGTTACCTAAACCCTTTTCTGTAAGCGTTATGTCCCTTTATTTATGCGCGGCTGTGTAGTAGCGGCGTCCGTGCCGGTCACGAAGCGAGTTTGAAATCCGATCCTTCTGCCACACATTCTGAAGCCATGAAACGACGTGACTTTCTCCAAGGCTCCGCGGCTGCCGCGGCCATGCTGACTTGTTTCCCCGCCGGACTGGCGGCCGTGACCCGCGACCAAACCCCGGGCCGGCTGGAACGCCGATCGCTCGGTCGCACCGGCCGGATGCTGTCCGTCCTTGGGTTTGGCGGCATCGTGGTGAAGGACGCCACCCCGGAGCAGGCCCGCCAGCGCGTGCGCGAAGCCATCGAGGCGGGCGTGAATTACTTCGATGTCGCGCCCACTTACGGTGACGCGGAGGAGAAACTCGGGCCGGCCATGGAGCCGTACCGAAAGGACGTGTTCCTCGCCTGCAAGACCACCCAGCGCAAGGCGCCCGGCGCCCGCGCCGAACTGGAGCGCTCGCTGCAACGACTCCGGACCGACCACGTTGACCTGTACCAATTCCACGCGGTGACCACCCCCGAGGACGTGGAGACCATCTGGGGGCCGGGCGGCGCGGCGGAGGCGTTCGTTGCCGCGCGGCAGGCCGGCAAGGTGCGCTTTCTGGGTTTCTCCGCTCATTCCGTGGAAGCCGCCCTGGCGATGCTGGACCGGTTCAAGTTCGACACGATTTTGTTCCCGTTCAACTTCGCCACCTGGCACGCCGGCAACTTCGGCCCGCAGGTGCTGGCCAAGGCGACCGAGCAGGGCCTGGGCATCCTGGCGCTTAAGGCGATGGCAAAACGCCCGTGGCCGCAAGGCGCCGCCCACACGTACCCGAAGTGCTGGTACGAACCGCTGAGCGACCCGGCGGAGGCGAAACTGGGACTGCGCTTCACGCTCTCCCATCCCATCACCGCCGCGATTCCGCCGGGCGACGAGCGGCTTTTCCGCCTTGCGTTGACGCTCGCGAAAGACCTGTCGCCACTCACGGAAAAGGAGGCCTCGGCACTCAAGGAACAGGCGTTGAAAGGCGAGCCGATCTTCCGCTATCCGCGGACGGCGTGAGCACCGCGCGTGGCAGCCGGACAAGCCACGGGCTGGCGATGACGTCTCCAGGTCGGCTCCCCCGCTTGTGCGATCCCGGCGAATTCGTGACCGCTGATTGCATTGCGGTAGCGACGCCTTGAGCTAGCGCTGTTGAATGCCCAGACTCCCCCCTTTATGTCCAAATTCGCCCCGCCTCCACCGGTCGCGCCGGATACCTGGCGCGCGTTGCTCGCCGCCGCTGCCACGTTGGCCGCGGAGAAACCTTGGGAGTCGATGTACGACAGCGACGTGGTCGGCTTGCTGGATCCGGTCTCTGGCGAGAAGCGTGTGGCCTGCGTCCTGGGCAATGCCGGCCAGGTTTTCGGGGCCGTGTTTTACCGGGGTGCCGCCGGACTGCGCTGGATTCTGGAGGTGCTCAACGAGCCGCCCGATGCGCCCGAATTCGCAAATGCCGAAGGCATCGACTGCCTCAAACTGGAGTTCGTGCCCAAGCGCGAACTGACGCCGCCGGACCTCGAAATGGTTAAAGGCGCGGGATTCAAACCGGCCGGGCGCGGCAACGTCTGGCCCCAGTTTCGTTCCGCCTCGCCCGGCTGGCATCCGTGGTACATCGACCAGACGGAGGCCAACCAGTTCTTGTGCGACCTGCCGCGGTTGACGGCATTCTGTCGGCTATTCCGCGCACAACCGGACCTCTTCGCCGGACGCGCGCCGGCCGAAATCCCGTTCTTTCCCGCCGCGTTGCCAGACCGGCCGCTCGGTGTGGAGGACCTGGATTGGCAGCCGCTGATCGCGCCACCGTCGTCGGCCTTCGCACCGTTTAAGGCGGCTGAGGAGCAACTGGCTCAACTCCGCGCGTTGCACCCGGTGCCGACCTCAACCTTCGAGTACGAGTGCGCGTTGCTGCCGGGCGGATCTTTCCTGGAAAATGGCCGTCCGTGCTATGGCCGTCTGAGTCTCCTCGTGGACCATCGGCGCGGGCTGGTACTTGGCTTGGACGTTTCGAGTGGGGCCAGTCCGCGAGGCGAAGCGGCTGGACGCGGCTTGGTCAAAACGCTCGTCGGGAACGGCTTCATGCCTGGCAATCTGATGATCCGCGACCAGAAGCTGGAGCCGGTGCTGGCGCCGTTGTGTGCGGCGTTGGGCATTCGCCTGAAGGTCTCTGCCCGGCTCAAAGGTGTCGAGGAAGCGGTGTGCTCGTTGGACCATTTCTTGCAGGCGCATCCGTAGTTCACCGCATTGGAGGGCAGCAGAACCGCGCGGTTCGGGGCACGCCAGCCGGCGAAGCCTGTGCAAATGGTTTGCCAGGCCGTCTGCGCCGGAGCACAAGAATACGCCATGCGCGCGACCGTATTTCGACTCGGCGTTGGTGGGTTTTGCTTCTGGTTGGGATCCGCCTTGGTTGCCGCCGAGGGCAAGCTCAGCCTCACGGCGTCAACGAACAGCGTGGGTCGTTACGAGGTAATCGAGCTTCAAATCGGCGGCTTGGGCCAGGTCAGCGACCCGTTCGATCCGGCCAAGGTGGAGGTCGCGGTCAACTTTGTACAAGCCGGCCAGACCTCGAGCGTGCCGGCCTTCTTCGCCCAGGATTACGAGCGTGGGCGCTTCGGCGGACGCGACTGGTTTTACCCGCGCGGTTTGCCGGGCTGGAAGGCGCGCTTCGCTCCGGCGCAGACCGGTGAATTCAGCGCCGTGGCCGTGGTGCGCGACGCCACCGGCGCCCGGCAGTCCGAGCCGGTACGCTTCAACTGCATGGCCTCGACGAACCACGGTTTCCTCCGCGTGAGTGACAAGGATCCGCGCTGGCTGGAGTTCAGCGATGGCCAGCCGTTTTTCCCCATTGGCCAGAACCTCGCGTTCATCGGCTCGCAGCAATATGTGACGGTGTCCAAGGCGGAAGCGATCTTCGGCAAGCTGGCCGCCAACGGCGCGAACTACCTCCGCATCTGGACCGGGTGCGACGATTGGGCACTCGCGGTCGAGTCGCGCAAAAACGCCTGGGGCCGGTCCTGGGAGCGGCAGCGGCTATTCGTGCCGATGCCGGACGAGCCGGACCGCCGCTGCGTGCTCCTGACCAACGCCACCCTCGCGGTCAACCCATCGCACGAAGTCGCGTTGCGGCCGGCGACGCGCTACCTCGTGACCGGTCGCGTCCGGGTGGCGGGCGGCGCCGCACTGCGATTGGAAGTGCAAAACACCGTCTCGCCCAACCTGGC
>JAKCAB010000177.1 GCA_021839785.1 bacterium
GGGCATGCCAGTGGTCCACCGTCGCGCAAATGACGGCGTCGATATCTTTGTTATCGAGCAGCTTGTGGTAATCGTCATACAGCTTGACGTCGCCACCGATCTTGGCCTTCGCCATTTCGCGGCGCTTCTCCCACAGGTCGCAAACACCCGCCAACGCCACGTTGTTCTTCTCGGAGTTGGTCTTCATTTTGTCCACGTGCAACTGGCCTTGCGGGCCGACGCCGACGAAGCCAACCACGATGCGGTCGTTGGCGCCGATGACCCGTCCCGTGGAAGGCGCGGTGCCCTGGCCATATACCGGGGTCTTGAAGAGGTTGGTCGCCGCCGCCGCTGCCGTAACCGTCGCCGCTTTCTTGATGAAACTCCGGCGCGTCTCCGCGCCGGCCGATGCCTGTGTCTGGTTCATGTGCATAAAAGGATCAAAAACCCACGTAATACGGGGTTGGACGCAGCCTACCGGCTCAGTGTTCAGCGTCAACCGCGAAGCGGGGCGCAAACGGGGCGCAGCGGCATTGCGGGAGCGCTTATTTCAAAGCCGGATCCGGGATGAGGATCACCTGGCCTTCGCGGATGAGGTTGGGTTTCAGCGTGGGATTCGCCTTTTGGATGTCCTCCTGTGAGACCTTCACGCCGCTATCCCGGTAGGCCTTGATGATGGCCCAAAGCGTTTCGTCCTTCTTCACGGTGTATTTGTAGCCCTTCACCGGTCCCTCGGGCGTCGTGTCTTTCGGCGGCGGCTTGGGCAAGTCTCTGGGTGGCACCACCACCGGCGTTTGGGCCAGCTTCTTGATTTCGTCCAAGATAAGACGCTTGTCGTCCTCGCGCTTGTGATCGAGTTCCTTGACCGCCGCGGCGAGTTGCTGGAACTCCTGGCGTGTAACGAAGCGTTCGCTCAGGCGGTCGCCGAGCTTGCCAGTATCGTCCCGGAAGCCGTGCAGATCGTCGGTCAGGCTGGAGAGGCGCTTTTGAATCACGGCTTGCGAATCGAGGAGATCCTGCACCAGGCCGTTCAAATGGCGCAGCTTTTCGTCGTACTCGGGGCTGGATCCCGCGTCGGCGGCATACAGCGGGGGGCACAGCCGGCCGGCGAGCAGCAGCGGGAAGGCGGCGAGCGCCAGTCGCAGCATCGGAAGCGCACGTTTCATTGGCGCAACTTAGGAACGCCTCCGGGCAGGGGCAAGCGGGAAAAACCGTCGCGGCGCGCGGCCTCAGGTTCGGGCTGGCGCGGGTCCGCGGGGCAGGGTCGAATGCCGCCGCGCGATGCAATACCTGGATCTGACGCTCCCCACACCCGCGGAGAACCTGGCCTGCGACGAAGCCCTGCTCGACGCCTGCGAAGCGGGCGGACCCGAAGTATTGCGGTTCTGGGAAGCGCCCACCCACTTTGTGGTGTTGGGGTATGCGAACCGGGTCGCCACCGAGGTCAAGTTCGCGGAATGCCGCGCCCGCGGCCTCCCGGTCTTTCGGCGCATCACCGGTGGCGGCACCGTCTTGCAGGGTCCGGGCTGCCTCAATTACAGCGTCGTGCTGCGCATCCAGGAGGAAGGCCCGACGGCCAGCATTCCCCAAACGAATCTCTGGATCATGAACCGGCACGCGGCGGCGCTCACCGAATTGCTGGGCCAGCCGGTGCGGCGGTGCGGCGACACCGACCTGGCCATCGCGGACCGCAAATGCTCCGGCAACGCCCAGCGCCGTGGCCGGCGGGCGCTGTTGTTCCACGGCGCGTTCCTAGTCGATCTCGATCTGGCTCTGCTCGCCGCCGTGTTGCCGCCACCGTCGCGCGAGCCGGACTACCGAGCCGGCCGCCGTCACGGCGACTTCGTCCTGAACCTCGCCCTGGATCGTGGGCGCTTGAAGTCGGCGTTGCGCCGGGTCTGGGAAACCCGCGAACGGCTGACGGACTGGCCCGCCGCCCGGACCGAAGAGTTGACCCAAACCAAGTATTGTCGGGACGAATGGAATCACCGTTTCTGAGGGACGCCGGGCCAGCCTCAATTCATCGCAGGACACCGCATCGGTCGTCCCGGCTCTGAAAAAAACGTGGACTCCGGGCCGCCGTGGCTTCCCGGAGAATTCGCCCGCCGCCGGCTAGACGCCGAGCTGGCGCTGGATCACTTCGGCCAGTTGCGCGCACCACTTATCGACCATGTCCTGTTCGCGCGCTTCGACGAGGACGCGCGCCTTGGCTTCGGTGCCCGAGTAGCGCACAAACACGCGACCGCCTTGCGCGCAGACCTCGGCCTCCGCGGCCGTCAGCAGGTTGGGAAAGCCGTCGAGCGCTTCCAGCGGCGCCTTCTCGCGCACGCGGATGTTGACCAGTTTCTGGGGGAAACGGGTCCAACAGAGCCGGAGCTGGGACAAGAGTGCGTTCTGTGCTTTCATGATCCGGAGCACCTGCAGCGCCGCCACCAACCCGTCGCCGGTGGTGGCAAAATCGCGAAAGATGATGTGACCGCTCTGCTCGCCGCCGACCGCGAATCCGTTCTTGAGCATCTCGTCGATGACGTACTTGTCGCCGACCGCGGTGCGGACCACACGGCCGCCCCCTTCCTTGATGGCGAGGTCAAGGCCGGCGTTGCTCATGACGGTGGCCACCAGGGTTTTTTCCGGGAGCGTGCCTCCTCCGAGCATTTCCAGGCCGGTCAACGCCAGGATGTCGTCGCCGTCCACGAGCACGCCTTGCTCGTCGCAAAGCTGCACGCGGTCCGCATCCCCGTCGTGAGCGATGCCGAGTTGGGCGCGGTGCTCGACCACCTTGCGACACAGATTCTCCGGGTGCATCGCGCCGCAGTCCTTGTTGATGTTCATGCCGTCGGGCTGGTTGCCATAGACGATGACATCGGCGCCGAGTTCACGCAGAACGCTGGGCGTGGTCTTGTAGCTGGCGCCGTTGGCGCAATCGACGACGACCCGGACCCCTTCCAGGTTCATGCCTTTCGGGAAGGACGCCTTGGCGTACTCGATGTAACGGCCGATGGCATCGTCCACGCGCAACGCCTTGCCGACCTCGCTGGCCACGGGGCGCACGTGTTCGATGGCGCCGCTGAACGCGAGTTCCTCGATGCGTTGCTCCACCGCGTCGTCGAGTTTGTAGCCGTCGGCGCGGAAGAATTTGATGCCGTTGTCGTCGTAAGGATTGTGCGAGGCGGTGATCACGATACCGGCATCGGCGCGCAGGCTGCGGGTCACGTAAGCCACGCCCGGCGTGGGCAGCGGCCCGATGAAGACCACGTCCACGCCCATCGACAGAATGCCCGAGGAGAGCGCGTTTTCGAGCATGTAGCCCGAAAGGCGCGTGTCCTTGCCGATGACGATCTTGTGCCGGCCCAGACCGCGGGCGTGGCTC
>JAKCAB010000080.1 GCA_021839785.1 bacterium
GCCGTTCGGGCTGCCAATTGCCGATTGCGACCGAACCGCCGGTGGGAGGATCGACCTTCAGGCTTCGGCTTCCGGTCTTCCTGGTTTCTCCATCCTAACTTTGTGCCTCCGCGTCTCAGCACCTCTGTGGTTGAAATTGTTGGGCTCGGCGGAAGCCTCGCCCCACCGGATCGGCGCGCCGGCTTCCAGCCGGCTTGGGGCGAAAGAATCAGACCGTGGAGGGCATCGACACCGGCAGCGCGCGATGTCGTAAGCCGCTTGGGAAAGCGGCGCGCCGCCGGAGAAGAATGGGCAAGTCACGCCACTTCGTCAGCGCCGGCAAGGTCTGCGCAATCGCCGGGAAGCAGAGGCCAGCCCGCCCAAGACTGATTCCCTTTCGCCTGCAAGGCCGGCAGTCAATGCCGCTGGCGTTTGGCCGCCAGGGCCGTTCGCAGCCGGCCCAGCGGCAGCGTGTTGATCACGTCCGCCTTGGTCAGCCACCCTTTTCGCGCCACGCCGGCGCCGAGTCGCAGGAAGCCGGCGTGCTCGAAACGGTGCGCGTCCGGGTTGATCACACACTTCACGCCTTTGCTTTTCGCGTACGGCCAGAGCCGCCAGTCGAGGTCGAAGCGCGACGGGTTGCAGTTCAGTTCGATCCAGGTGCCCGTCTCGGCGCAGGCGTCGATCACCGCCTGTTGATTGACCTTCGCGGCCTCGCGCCGGAGCAGCAGGCGGCCGGTCAGGTGGCCGAGCATGTGGACGTGCGGATTCTGGGCGGCGCGGATCAGGCGCTTTGTGTTCTCGGCTTCGTCGCTGGCCGGGACGTGCAGGCTGGCCACCACCACGTCCAACTCGGCCAGCAAATCGTCCTTGAAGTCCAGCCCGTCGCGGAGGATGTCCACCTCGGTGCCGCTCAACAGGCGGAATTCGCTGCCCGACTCGGCGAGGCGGGCGTTGACCTGCTCGAGCTCGGCGATCTGTTTCCGCAGCCGCGCCGGGTCGAGTCCGTTCGCCTGAAACGAGGCCCGCGAATGGTCGGTGATCGCCCAGTAGGCCAGACCGAGGTCTTCCATCGCGTGCGCGATCTCTGCGAGTGTCCCGCGGCCGTCGCTCCAGTTCGAGTGGTTGTGGAGCGAGCCTTTGAGGTCGGTCCACTCGACGAGCCGCGGCAACGGACCGTTTTCGGCGACGGCGAATTCGCCTTTGTCCTCGCGAAGTTCCGGCGGCACGAACGCCAGCCCCAGCTTTTCGAACAACTCCTCCTCCGTGGCGCACGCCACGCACAAAGCCGGGTCGCGCGTTTCCTCCTTGGCCCGGAACAAGCCGTATTCGTTGAGACGTAAGCCGCGCGCGATGGCCCGCTGGCGCATCGCGATGTTGTGTTCCTTGCTGCCGGTAAAATAGGCGAGCGCGAACGGAAACTCGCGGTCGCTTACCACGCGCAAATCCGCTTGAATGCCGCCTTCGAGAATGACGCTCGCCTTGGTCTCGCCCCGCGCGCTCACACTGCGCACGCCGGGTTGGCGCGCGAAAAAGTCGATGACCGCCGCGGGCTGCGCCGATGAAACCACAAAGTCAATGTCGCCGATGGTCTCCCGCCAGCGCCGCAAGCTGCCAGCCGTGCTGCAACGCACCACGTCCGGATGCGCGCGGAGGTTGTCCAGGATAGGCTCGGCCACCGCGAGCGCATCGCCGAGCAGGTGCCGCGAGGCGTACTGGCGTCGGTGCGCGATGCCATCGAGGATCTTTGCCTGTGTCTTCTCGCCAAAGCCGTCGAGACTGGCGATCTGCCCGGCCTGGCACGCCGCCTCCAGTTTCTCGGCCGAATCGATGCCCAGGCGTTCGTGCAGCGCCTTGACCTTCTTCGGTCCCAGCCCCGGCACGTCCAGCATCGCGATCAAGCCGGCGGGGATGGAGGCCTTGAGTTCCTCGTAGTACGGCAACCGCCCGGTGGTGACGAGCAGGCCGATCTTTTCCTGGAGCGCCTCCCCGATGCCTTTGATCGCGCCGAGGCGGCCGTCGGCCACCAATTTTTCCAGCGGCTCGGCCAGCCCTTCAAGGGTGCGGGCGGCGTTAGCGTAGGCGCGGGTCTTGAACGGGTTCTCCCCCCTCAACTCGAGCAACACGCCGATTTCGGCAAGAATCTCGGCCACCTGGTCTTTGTCCATGCCCAGAGAATAACCGCAGGTTGGCCGCGGGGAAAGGACTCCTGCGCTGGCCCACCGCGCGGCGTCTGCCGCCGGTGGGTGGGGCGCGTCACTCCGTGCGCGCCGCTCGGGTTTGCCGAGACCCGGCAGGCAACGGAGTGCCCGCCCTACCTGGGCTTACGGCAACACCAGCCCGACATCAGCCGACGCGGGCAGCGAGCGACCCTCAGCCGCAGCCGCGCGGGCGGTGGCGAGTCCGCGCAACTGGTTGTCATACTTGGTGACGATGTTGGTGTAGCGCGCCAGGGTCCAATCGAGCGCGTACGGCTTGTTCTCCGAAAGCCAGAGCACGGCGAATTGTCGGCGCAAACTCTCGTGGGCTTCACGGTTCAGGCGAACCAGCGTCTCGGCTTCCGCCAGCTTCTGGGCGCCGGCACCGTTCCGGGCCTGCGCGTAGAGTTCCGCGGCGGCCAGTTCGTCGAGCATCCGCTGGCCGATCAACTCCATCCGGCGCGCGCCGAACAGGTAGGCGTCAAGGACGTGTTGGTTGCAGCGCGCCTCGCGCCGACAGAGTTCGAGATGTTCGATGGCCGGGCGGACCACGGTCAGCAGGTTGGTGGCGTTCGCGCGAATTACGGCGGGGCTGGCCTTGGAAGCGAAGTCGTCTTTCCAGAAACGCGCGTTGAACATCCCGTCCATCCCCGGCAGCCGGTGGGTTCGGGTAAGCAATGCGATCGCCTGCCCGAAATGGTCGCCTGACTCGCCGAACAGCACTGCGCCCACGCGCCGGTTGAAAGCCTCCAAAGGCGTGGTCGAAGCATTCCACGCGCACTCGGCAGCCCAGGCGTCCGCGTGCCATTTAACGGCGTTGATGGCTTCGCCGTCGTCCTCCCAATCCGTGTCGATCATGCCCAAGGCGCCGTGCCTGGCGCCGTCGCGGACGAAGTTATGAATGTTGGTCACGGCCACGCCAAAGTCGGGCAGGATGCGGCTCCAGTTGTTCACGCCAGGGCAGACAAAGAACTCATAACCAGACTTCGCGAACGGCACGATCTGGTCCTCGAAGCTGGGCCGCGCGTCGTAACCCCAGGTGAGCATGATCGTGTCCTTGGGCACCGCCGTGAGATTGGTGGGATGCTGCAGGATGATGTCGCCCCACATCATCATCCGCTTGCCGTACTTGTCGCGGAGCAGATCGTGAATGCGGCGGATGTGGCCGACA
>JAKCAB010000771.1 GCA_021839785.1 bacterium
CGTCGCCCGGCTTCAGGCAATCCATCGCCTTCCGATAGCCGTCGAAGCCGATGAACTTCCGGTCTTCGGGCACGTCGAAGCGGTCGCCGAAATTCTTCTTCAGCGATTCATAACTGCGGTCGAGCTTGTCTTGGAAGACATCCGCCATGGCGACCAGTTTGATCGGGCCGCTCTTGGTGGCCAGGGCGTTGGCGGCGGCGCCGGTGCCGCGTCCGCCGCAACCGATCAGCGCCACCTGGATCAGGTCGCTGCCGGCCGCGTGGACGTGCGGCAGCGCCATTCCGGCGAGGGCCGAAGCAGCGGCAAAGCGGCCGGTGGTTTTCAGGAAATCACGACGCGACGTCGCGTTTGCGGATGGAGTGTTCATGCGCAGAAGCGTCGGGAAGCCCACAAAACCTGTCAACTCACGAAAGCCAACGCGACGGCAAACCAGGCGTTGGCGACCTTCCGGCCTGCCCGACTGGCGCGCAGTCGTGGTTCCGTCGTCGGCCGCTTGGTCTGGCTGCGCCAGTGGGCGCCCGGCAAACGGCTGGACGCCATCCGGTGAGGCCATTATCTTCCTCCCCATGTCTAAGACCTCGAAGTCGGCCGGGGCCGGCGAGGCGGCGGATGTGAGCTTCGGCGCGGCGCTGACGCAGTTGCAGCGCATCGTCGAGGAGATGGAAAGCGACGATCTCCCGCTGGAAACGATGCTGGCCCGGTACGAAGAAGGCATGAAGCTGGCCCGCGTGTGCGAAGCCAAGCTGGCCGCCGCCGAGGTCAAGATTCAACAGTTGGAAACGAACGCCGCCGGCGAGCCGGTCTTGAAACCCCTTGCCGCCGCCGACCAGCCCGAATCCGAATAGCGCATGAGTCGATTTCTCGACATGGTGGACAGTCCTGAGCACGTCAAGAAGCTGACGGTGGATCAGCTCCAGCAGTTGGCGGAGGAGATCCGCCAGGAATTGATCACGGTGCTGTCGCACAACGGCGGTCACCTCGGACCCAACCTCGGCGTGGTGGAGTTGACGCTCGCCATGCACCGCGTTTTTACGACGCCGAAGGACAAGTTCGTCTGGGATGTGAGCCACCAGTGCTATGTTCACAAGCTCCTGACCGGCCGGAAAAACCGCTTCCACACGATCCGCACGACGGACGGCCTGAACGGCTTCGCGCTGCGCTCCGAAAGCGAGCACGACTGTTATGGCGCCGGGCATGCCGGCACCGCCTTGTCCGCCGCGCTCGGCATGTGCGCCGCCCGTGACCAGCGGGGGTCCGACGAGAACGTGGTGTGCGTGTTCGGCGACGCGGCGCTGACCAACGGCATTTCCTTCGAGGCGCTGAACAACGTGGCGCACACCACCAAGCGGTTCATCGGGATTCTCAACGACAACGAGTGGAGCATTGCCAAGAACGTCGGCGCGATTTCGGCTTACCTGAACAAGCTCATCCGGCACCCGCGCTACGCGCAAATCCAGCGCGACTTCCAGCGCTGGCTCAAGAAAGTGCCCAAGGGCGAGATCGCCGTGAAGCTCGGCCACAAGGCTGAGGAGGCCTTGAAAGGCGCGGTCAGCCAGGTGGCGCTCGAGCCCAGCGAGCGGGGGTTGGATTCGGACGGTCGCGGCGGTTTTGGCAGCACGCTGCTCTTCGAGGAAATGGGTCTGCGCTACCTCGGCCCCATCGATGGCCACAATCTGCCGCTCCTCATCGAGTCGCTCAACTACGCCAAGGCCAGCGATGTGCCGGTGGTGCTGCACATCATTACCAGGAAGGGCAAAGGCTTCGAGGCCGCGATCCAGCATCCGGAGAAATTCCACGGCGTGGGACCGTACAATGTCGCGACCGGCGAAGTCGTTTCCGCGAAACCCGGCAGCCCGCCGAATTACCAGGACGTGTTCGGCCAGGCGATGGTCCGGCTCTGTCAGCGCGACAACACGCTGGTGGGCATCACCGCCGCCATGCCCAGTGGCACCGGCCTCAAAGCGCTCGAACAAGCGATGCCCGGCCGCTACTACGACGTCGGCATCGCCGAGGAACACGCGGTCATTTTCGCCGCCGGCATGGCGACGATGGGCTTCCGGCCCGTGGTGGCGATTTACTCGACCTTTTTGCAGCGCGCTTACGACTGCATCCACCACGACGTTTGCCTGCAGGACTTGCCGGTCATTTTCTGCATGGACCGCGCGGGCCTTTCGGCCAACGACGGCCCGACGCATCACGGCTTGTACGACATCGCTTACCTGCGCTGCCTGCCGAACGTCGTGGCGATGGCCCCGAAGGACGAAGACGAGCTGGTGGACATGATGTTCACGGCGACCCGACAGCCTCACCCTGCCTTCATTCGCTATCCGCGCGGCGCTGGCGAGGGCACACCGGTGAAGGACCAGCCGCGGTTGCTGGAAATCGGCAAAGCGGAGGTGCTCCAGAACTTCACCGGCCGCGGCCACATCAAGGTCGCGTTTTTCGCCCTCGGCAACATGGGCAGGGTGGCCCGCGAAGCGATGGCCCTGCTGGCGGCGGAAGGCCATGACTGCGCACTGATCAACCCGCGCTTTACCAAGCCGCTCGACGCCGCGACGCACGAGTTCTTCGGGCGCGCCGCCGACGTGGTGGTCACGCTCGAGGATCACGTCCTGTTGGGCGGTTATGGCAGCAGCGTGCTCGAACTGTTCAGCGAGCGCGGCCTGGCGACGCCGGTGGTCCGCATCGGCTGGCCGGACCAGTTCATCGAGCACGCCTCGACTGTGGATCATTTGCGCCGCAAATACGGCCTCACCGCCGCACGGGCGGTCGAACTCGTGAAGTGCGCGCTGTCTGGCGAAGTGGCCAAGCCAATGTCCGTGGCTGTTTGAACGTGGCCGCTTTTCCTGCCGACCCATTCGCTGGACGACGCGCCGCCCGCGCGGGGAGCCGCAACGTTTTTTCCACCAATTGACGACCGACAATTCACAACGAACCATGCCTTACACCACCTGCACCGTTCCCACCGGGGAAAAAATCTCCATCCAGGCCGGCAAGCTCCAGGTTCCGGATCAGCCCGTCATCCCTTTCATCCGCGGCGATGGCACCGGTCCGGACATCTGGGCCGCCTCCGAGCGCGTTTTCGATGCCGCGGTGGCGAAGGCCTACGGCGGGAAGCGCAAGATCGCGTGGATGGAAGTTTTCGCCGGCGAAGCCGCGTTCGCCAAGTTCAACAACTGGCTGCCGGACGACACGGTCGAGGCGTTCAAGGAATTCCTGGTCGGCATCAAAGGCCCGCTGACCACGCCGATCGGCGGCGGCATCCGCTCGCTGAACGTCGCGCTGCGCCAGATGCTCGACCTCTACGTCTGCCTGCGGCCCGTCCAGTACTTCAAGGGCGTGCCT
>JAKCAB010000773.1 GCA_021839785.1 bacterium
GCCGGCGATCAGGTCCACGATGTCGCTCTGGATCCGGTTCGTGTCCTGGTATTCGTCCACCAGCACGAACTGGAACCGCCGCTGGTAACGCTCGCGCACCTCGGCGTGGTCCCGGAGCAGCCGCAGCCAGAGCACCAGCAGGTCGTCGAAATCCATCACGTTGGTGGCACGCTTGCGCTCGGCGTAGCGGCGCTCCAAGTCCTCGATCTGCGGCGTCAGTTGGCGGAAGTACCTGAACTGCCGCTCCAACACACGCGTCACCGGTTCCGAGGTGTTCACCGCGAGTGAAAAGATGTCGCACAACACGTCGGCCTTGGGAAAGCGCGTCGCCTTCACGTCGATTTCGGCCTCGCCCAGGCAGGCGCTCACCAGGCCCTTCGCGTCCTCGCGATCCAGGATCGTGAAATCGCGCCGATAACCGAGCAGTTCCGCGTGGCGACGCAGAATGCGGTGGCCGATCGAGTGGAACGTGCCGCCCCAAAGCGCGGCCAGGTCCTGGCCGAGCAGTTCGGCCACGCGACGCATCATTTCCCGGGCGGCCTTGTTGGTGAAGGTGAGGAGCAGGACGTTCTCCGGCGGAATGCCTTGTTCGAGCAAGAAGGCGACGCGATAGACCAGCGTGCGGGTCTTGCCGGCGCCCGCCCCCGCAATGACCAGCGCTGGACCGGGCGGCGCGGTCACGGCGGCGTATTGCTGCGGATTCAATTCCGCGGCGTAGTCGATCTGGAGATCGACCTCGGACCGGAAGGGTTGCAACACATAGTCGCGCGACACAGCTTCGATTGAAGCGTCGCGCGGCAGCCTGGCCAGCGAAAAGGACAACCACCGCGCGCTGTTTCAGCCACCGAGGCACGGAGGCACAGTGGGCGAATTGGGAACTCAGGAAAACAGGAAATCCCGAAACCGAGTCGCCGGTTCCCGAGTTCCTGCCTTCCAAATTTTATCTCTGTGCCTCCGTGCCTCGGTGGCTGACACTTCAAATGTGCAGCCGGAAAAGGCGTTGAGCCGCCGGCATCGCTCGGCTACCGTGCCCGCATGACTTGGCTGAAACGCCTTTGCTTTGCCACCCTGCTCGCGTGCCTGCTGCCGGCGGTGCACGCGGCGGCGGACAAGGTCATCAAGGTGCTCCCGCATTACCTTGACCTCCAGGGGCGGCACTCGCTTTCGCCCAGCCTGTTCGAGCGTGACGCCTACCAAGCGCTGCTGCGGAAGGACCCAAGCAAATGCGGCGGGCTGCGGTTCGACACTCAATGGAAGGCGCGCAAGGTGGCCGGTCGCACGCTCAAGCTGCGGCTCGAACTGGTGACCACGGAGCACCCCAAAGCCACGCCGTTCGTCTTGGAACAGCCAGTGACGCCCAAGCGGTGGTTCAGTTCCTGGACCGGGCTGAAGCTGGATGCCGCGCAACTGAAAGCGGTCGGCGAGATCGTCGCCTGGCGGGTGTCCTTGCGGGACGGCGATCAGACCCTTTCCGAGCAGCACTCCTTCCTGTGGTGAGCAACGGCGAGTGGCGAACTGAGCACGCCGCTCGTCGCCGCGCCGTTGCTCAGCCTTGAATTCCAGACGGCGCCGGATGCCGTTTCCAAACGTACCGGAACATGATCACCCGCAGGGCCGCCGTGAACGGGATCGCCAGGATCGCGCCCAAAATGCCGCCCAGCAGCGTCGTGCCCACCATCATGGCCACGATGATCGACAGCGGATGCAGCCCCACGCGGTCGCCCATGATCTTGGGCTGAACGATGAAGCCTTCGACCAGTTGCACGACGGCGTAAACGCCGAGCGTCAGGAACAAGTGCAGCCAGTCGCCGAATTGCACCAGCGCGATCGTGAGCGCGGAGATGCAGACGATGGCCGCCCCCAGGTACGGGATCATGGTCAGCACCATCGCCACGGCCCCGATCAGGAAGCCGTACGGCAAGCCAATCGCCGTGAACCCGATCGCGTAGAGCGTGCCGTCGATCATGGAGACGAGCACCTGTCCGCGGAAAAACACGATCAGGTAGCCGTTGATCGAGCGCAGCACGAAAGCCAGTTCGTCCTTCAAATCCGAGCGGGCCAGCGGCAGGTAGTCCGTCCACTTGGACTCGATCCCGCGTTTCTCCAACAAAAAGTAGAAGGCGTAGATCGGCACGAGGAAGAAGCCCACCAGCAGGCCGAAGGACGACGCCACCTTGCCCACCTGCCCAAACACCCACGACCCGACCTTCCGCACCACGCCGGGAATCCAACCGGTCGCGCTGGTCAGGAACTTCGGGTCCAGATCGAATCCCCACGTCTTGGCCAGATCCGCTAGGCTGCCCACGTTGTTCGTGCTTGGCCCTTCGACGGCTCCGACCTGGTTGGTGAGCGTGAGATCGAGGTTCGTTGAAGCCGCGCCGTTGGTGTTCTCGACCCAGTTTGGCAGCGCGTTCGTTGCCAGCGGCGTTGGCAGGTAACTCAGCACGCGGCGCACGAAGGCGGGCGGTTTATTGACCCAGCGCTCGATGCTGACCTCGGCACGTTCCACGTAATCGGGCACCGCCCGCACCAACTGCCGCGTCTGCGCCACGATTTGCGGCACGACGTTGGCGATCACCCCGCCCACCAACGCCAACGCCAGCGCGAACACAAACACGATCGCCCGCGTCCGCGGAATGCGGCGCCGCTCCAGATAATCCACCACCGGATCGAGCAAGTAGGCAATGACCCCCGCGATCGCCAGCGGCCACAGCACCGGCGACATGATCGCCAGAACCCGGCCCACGCCCCACACCAACGCGACGATCAACGCGACCAAAGTCGCGACCGCCAGGCCGGTCAACGCGGACCAGATCAGTCGCGCCTGACGTTCGCTGGGTGGCGGAAAATTCATGCGGCTGAATTCAACCCTGGCCCAGCTTGCGCGCCTTGTCCGCCGCCGCGCGAACGGCATTCATCAAACCCGCGCGCACCCCGGCCTTTTCCAGTTCGTGCACGCCCTCGATGGTGGTCCCGCCGGGGCTGGTCACCATGTCCTTGAGCGCGCCCGGATGCAGGCCAGTGTCGAGCACCATTCGCGCCGCGCCCAGCAGCGTCTGCGCCGCGAGCTTCGTGGCCACGTCGCGCGGCAGACCCGCCGCCACGCCGCCGTCGCTCAGCGCCTCGATCATCAAATAGACGAACGCCGGGCCGCTGCCGCTGACGCCCGTTACCGCGTCGAGGAGCGGCTCCTTGACTTCGACCGCCAGCCCCACCGCCGCCAGTAGCTTTTGCGCCAACGTACCGTCCTCGGTCCGCGCCGCAGTTCCAAGCGAGAAGGCCGCCGCCCCCGCGCCCACCAAGGCCGGCGTGTTGGGCATGACGCGGATGACGCGCGTGCCGGCCGGCAAAGCCGCTTCGAGTCGGGCAAGCGGCACCCCGGCGGCGATGGAAATAACCAGGTGCCGCGCGCCAATCTCCGGTTTCAACGCGGTCAGCATTTCGACGACTTGGGCAGGCTTCACCGCCACGATCAGCACGTCGGCGGCGCGGGCGACCTCGGCATTGTCGATCACCGCGCGGGCGCCGGTTTCCTGGGCGAAAACCTGCCGCGCGCCGGCAGCAACGTCGCTGGCGATCAGCCGGTCGGCGGACACCAATCCGGCGCGGACAAAGCCTTTGGCCAGTGCCGTGGCCATTTTGCCCGCGCCCAGGAAACCGACCGTGAATTCGCCTGACATGGCCGGGAAAGTAGCAGCGTCCGGTGCGGCGAGAAAGGGCAAAGCAAACCCGGCGTCCGTACAACCGGGTGGTTTGTCGTTGGAGCGCCGGCTTCCGGCCAGCTTGTGAAGCAAGTCATACCCGAAGGCCAATTCAGGCGCAAAGCCGGCTGGAAGCCGGCGCTCCGAAATCCCGGTTTGCAGGTCATCGGCGACGCGAAGGATTCGGCGAAGCGTTCGCGGCTTCGATTTCGGCCTCGGTCGCCGGCTGCGGCCAGACAAAATCGCGGCCCTTGAGCATTGACCGCGACTCGCCTTCTTTGGGGCGCGGATCGCCGTCGTCGTCTTTGCCGTCCGCCCCCACCGAGTAGAGCAGGAATGTGCCATCGGGGTTGAGTCGGTACCGAAGCGGCTGGCCGTCCATCCAGTCTCGCGGCTCTGACGCGAGAAACTCCGGCACCAAGGCGCTGAGCTTTGCCGGCCATTGGCCGTGCTTGAGCTGGTAGCGCTTGAGAGCGATAGCGGTCACGGCCATCTCGCAGTGGCAATCGACCACCGCAGCTCGCCTTGAATAAAGGTCCACCGCTGACAGCATCATCAGAGAAAGCCAGTGGCGCGCGCGCGCAAATCGCCCCATGCGTTCGAGGTCGGTTAGACGCGGCAAGTCGGTCGAGTCGTCTGGCGCCCCAGCCTCGTCGGGTTGGAACACGCTGGCATTGTGAAGCCGATCGGCCTCACGCGCGGTCCGGATTCGTTCCTGAAGAACCCGGTGATGGAAAAGCTGATCCTGCTCAGCCCAGGCAAACCGCCATATCTCCAAAAATACCGCCCAACGGAACTCGCTGCCTTTGTCCAGAATCGGCCGCAACCACTCGATAACTGGTCCCGTGGCGGGCTGTTGCTCCCCTCCCAACGGTGAGCCGAGGCCCGTCGGCCCGGAGAGCAGTTGGCGGAGTTCGCTGCTGCTGGCGTGCGGACCGGTGAAGTAATCCCCAGCCATCGCCCGTTCCATTTCGATCGCCCGGCTCATGTCCAGAAGGAAATGCGGTGCTGCCCAGGCGTCTTGTAGGGTTGCGAGTTGAGCATCCGACCAGCCATCGGCCTGCAAGGCTTGCCAAACCGCCCCAAGCGAGATTTCGGCAAGCGCCACCCGCACGAGTTGGCTGATGATCAGCGGTTCGTTTCGCTGAATGTCGGTGAGCCCGCGCAAGGCCAGCAAATCTTCCACCGCTTCGTCTTGCCCGTGTTCGTGCAGGGCGATGAGCATTCCCCGGCGCAACGTTCGAACGGAATTCTTGAGCGGGGCCAAGTACGGCAACAACTGGTTGAAACCGCTCGCATAATCGAGTTGGACGACCCAGTCCCGGTTGGTCAGTTCCGCAGAAAACGCGGGGAGACGCTCGCGGGTGCCGGCGAAGCGATCGGTGAAGGATTTCCAGTCGTTCGTCGAGTCGTTGGCCCCCAGCCAGATTGCGAGTTTCCAGAGGACCGCCTGTTTTCCGGGCGGCAACCGCCCCGCCACCGCCGGCTCGTCGCTGCCCGAATCCACCACGAGCAGGGTCTGCAACTGCTGGGGCGTGACCACGCGCGCGTTCGCGTTCGTCGTCGGAGGCGCCAGTTCGGCCACGTTGAAATGCTCGCCTTGGGCCTCCATCGCGCGCTTCCACGCTTTCAACTCCAGGTGCCCGCGCACCTTTTCCTCCACCAAAAACGCCGCGACCACGCCGAGCAAAACGGCGCAGCCGATCAACGTGCGGCGAGTCTTGCGAGTCATGCTTCAATATGGATAGCGCGGGCTGGCATTCGTCACGCCTTCAAGAAATAGCCGCGTTGCTTTGCGCTGATCGGCAGGTCGAGGCGTTCCATCACCGCGAGCATGTCCTCCCAGACCTTCCGCTTCTCCGCCAGCGACTGGTTGCGCAGCAGGTACGCCGGATGGTAGGTGGGCATCACCGGCGTGTCGCGGAAGGTCAGCCAGCGCCCGCGCAAGCGCGTGATGCCTTCCGATTTACCGAACAGTCCTTCGATGGCGGTCGCGCCCAAGGCCACGATCACCCGCGGCTGGATGAGGTCGATTTGTTCCAGCAAGTACGGCAGGCAGGTCGCCATCTCGCTGGGCGTCGGCTTGCGGTTGCCGCTCGACTGGCCGGGCGTGTCGGGCCGGCATTTCAAAATGTTCGCGATGTACACGCGGTCGCGATCCAGGCCCATCGTTTGGATGATCTTGGTCAGCAACTGCCCGGCCTTGCCGACGAAAGGTTCGCCCTGAATGTCTTCGTCCGCTCCCGGCGCCTCGCCCACGAACATCAGCGGCGAATGGATGTCGCCCACGCCGAACACCACGTTTTTGCGCGCGACCGCGAGGTGCTCGCATTTCCGGCAGGCCCGGGCGCACTGGCGCAAGCCGGCCATAGCCGCCTCCTTTTCTTCGCGGGTGAAGTGCTTCTTGGGACGGGCGGTCGCCAGCGACGGCTGGGCTACGGCAGGTTGGGTCTTCTTTGACATAGGTGCGGCAACGGGCGGCGAATTAGGCGCTTGGATCGGTGCAATCGACGGCGGTGTCGGCGGCGGCGCCGCAACGGACGGACGCTGCAAGAACCCCGCGCTCGCCGGGCGCGCTGCCGGCGTCCGGGCCGGCTGGCCCAACTCGGCGAGCAACTGCGGCGTGACCGCGACGTACTTCACGCCGTGCTCACGCAGTTCTTCCAGGTGGCGGATCGTGGCGTCCAGCAATTCGTCAAACGGCCGGTTCGGCATGGCGGCGATCGTATGCGCCATCCGAAACGGCGCACTCAAAAAACCCAAGTCGGGGCAGCGGCGGGTGCGTCTCCATTCCGGGTGGAATACGGTTGCGCGCCAGGCGTCACGACTGGACAAGTTTATGTTGCATATGCAACAAACGGTTGTCGCCACCGCGAGCGAGACCCCGGGCGTTTGCCGCCCCCCTTTGCCGATCAGCCAATCACCGGGCTGCGCCGGGCGAAGAAGCGCCTCTCGCCCGCTTTCTTGCCTTCGGCGGCGCGAGGTCCAATAGTGCGCGCGTGAACGTCACGGTTCGCCGGCTCACCGAACAACTCCTCGCGTCGTACGCCCAGGTAGGTGGCATCAACCACCTGGACGGCAAGAATCTGCCGTCCAAGCGGGTCATCTGCGGGCTCACGGCGGACCTTTTGCGGCTGTTGTTTCCCGGCTTTTTCGACGAGCGCGTGGTGCATTCCTCCCGCATCCGCGCGCAAACCGACCGGTTGCTGGACTCGGTTCGCGTACGCCTGCAGACCGAGATTTTGAAGAGCCTCGTCTATGCGAGTGCCGCCGCCGGCAACGTTCCGGCGCTGCGCCGGCAGGCGCGCGACTTGACGCTCGATTTCCTGGCCAGCCTCCCCACGGTGCGCGAAGTGCTGAGCACGGACGTCGAGGCCGCCTTCAACGGCGATCCGGCCGCGCTGAGTCAGGACGAAGTGATTGTGGCCTACCCGTGCGTCGAAGCCATCGCCGTTCAACGGCTCGCGCACTTGCTTTACCGCCACGAGGTGGTGTTGATACCCCGCATCATGACCGAGTGGGCGCACACGCGCACCGGCATGGACATTCACCCCGGCGCCCAGATCGGCACCCACTTTTTTGTCGATCACGGCACGGGGACGGTGATCGGGGAGACCGCGCAGATCGGCAACCACGTCAAAATGTACCAAGGCGTCGGTCTGGTGGGGCGGTCGCTCTCCGCCGGCCAGGCGTTGCGCGGGCAGAAACGGCATCCCACAGTCGAAGATCGCGTCACGATTTACGCCGGCGCCACGATCTTAGGCGGCGACACCTTGGTGGGCGCGGGGAGCACCATTGGCGCGAACGTGTTTCTCACCCACAGCGTGCCGGCCAACTCGCTGGTGGTGGCTGAAGACGTGAAGGTGAAAGTGCTGCCCAAGCCGCCGCGCAAACCGGCTTGAGCGCGGCAAGGCAGCCAGCCAGTTTCACGGACTAAGGGGTGGCGCGGGCAACTTGCCCTTGTCGGCGGGTAGCCGGCCGGCGTCCAAAACTGACCGACGCGTTTGCGCCGGCATTGCCGATTTCGACAAGCCGACTCCACGGGGCCGCTGCCAATGGGCCAGCCCCGCTGCGCCAAGCGCTGATAGTTCAGGCGCAGGGCTTGCTCGGCAAAATAGTTTTGTTCCCGCCGGATCACTTGGCCCCGTTCGCCTCGGCGGCCCGGCAGCGCCGCCAGCTCGGCCAACACGGCTGGTTCCTTGCCGTGGCGCAACCGGTGCAGTCGCCCTTCCACCCAACCGCGCCGCGCCGCTTCATCCCGCGGATGCAACGCCTCCCCCAAAGTCCACCGATGTTGGCTGGCATGGTAGAAGTCCAACAACTGATGCGCCCCAGCCCACCGGTCGCCCACCACGTTCCAAATCCACGGCGCGCCATCGGCCACCGCCAAAACCGCGCGCGCCCGGCCCAGTCCGCCGCGCTGGGCTTCCCAGTGCAAGCGCCGGCCCAACTCCAGCCCTTCGCCTTGCCAGCCCCGCACCGCTTTTTCCAGCAGTTGGCCGCGCGGCTCGCGCACCGCTTGTTCCTGCCGATAAAACACCCCCCGCTTGGATTCGTGCCATTCCACGCGGGGTTTTTGCGTCTGTGGCTTGCCCCAGCCAGGGCCGCGAAAGCGCACTTGAAAGCCCTCGAGCATCAGCACCGCCAGCGCGCTGGCCGGACGTTCGGGATGGTTTTCCTGCGGCAGGGTTTTGAGGCGCGCCCGGGTTTGGGCTTCGGCCTTGGCCCCGAGGCGTTGCACCAGCGCGCAAATCGTCGAGTCTTCCACGCCGATGCCCACCTTAGCTGCCAGTTTCGCCGCCGCCGCATACGAAACCGTAACGGTGCCGAAGTCCGCCAGTTTGTCTTCCAGCGCCGGACTGAGTTGTCGATGAGGGCTCAAACCCCAGCGCTCGCGCACCGGAGCGCCCCAATGTCCGGCAGCGGGATCTTTTCCGTGCCACACGCTCGGGGCCACCGGCCCGAAGCTGGTGCGCCGGTGCATCGGTTCGCGCCGCCGATGGTGGGCTTGGCGTTGGCTCTGGGGGAAAAACTCCGCCGTGGCGGTGGGCTTCGGCTTGGCGCTTTTCCTCCAGCCGTCGACGCATCCATTCCCGACCTTCGGTTTCCACTTCCAGTTCCCTCTCCCGCAAGGAGCGCGGGGCGTCTGCTTCCGGACTCATCGAGTTCCTTTCGTGTTTGGGTTTTCGTTTGCTCGGTGAGGAACCGTTCACAGCCCCATTATGGTGGTGGTGTCAAGTTGCGCCCAGTTGTCCGTCGGGTGACAGCGCGACGTCGCCCACGGCCTCGGGATGAGGCAGGCTGAGCAGTTCCTCACTTCGGCATTGCTGCCACAGGTAGCGCCATTCGACCGTGCGAAGATCCTCCTTTCCGCTTTGCGGTCGGTACCGCCGCAACAACGCCAAGGCCTGACTCGAGTTCTCCTTCTGCAACTCGACTTGGGCCGCCTTCATGTCCGCGGCGTAGGCGGCGTGTTCGGCGCGCAGACGTTGGCGAGCTTCCTCCCGCGCGTTGCGCTCCGCCCGCTTCCACTGCCAGAGCACGCCGCCTGCGCCGAGCGCAAATACCGCCACCAGCGCGGCGATGAACCCTGCGCGTACCGGGTTGCGCCGACACCAGCGCCAGGCCTTGGCCAGCCGGCCCACGGGTCGCGCCAACACCGGTTTGCCTTCGAGGAACCGGCCCAGCTCCTGAGCCAACAACTGGGCCGTGGCGTAGCGTTTGCCAGGTTCCTTCTCGAGACACTTCAAACAAACCGTTTCCAGATCACGCGTCACCCTGGGATTGAGCACGCGCGGCGACAGCGGTTCCACGTTCAGCACTTGTTGCATCGTCTCAGCCAAGCCTTCGCCGATGAACGGCGGGCGGCCCGTCAGCGCGTGATAGAGGATGGCGCCCAGCGCATACACATCGCTGCGCCGACTCACGGTGCCGCGCTTGCCGGTCGCTTGCTCCGGCGGCATGTAGTTGGGCGAGCCCAAGACCTGCCCGGCCAGAGTAATTGCCGATTGTTCGCCGCTTGGATCGAACCGCTTCGCCAGGCCGAAATCCGTGACGCGCGGTTGGTCCTCGGTGTCAATGAGCACATTGGCCGGCTTGAGGTCGCGGTGCAGAATGCCGTGTTCATGGGCATGGTGAATGGCCTCGGCGATGGTCTTCACGTAACCGGCGGCACGTCGCTCGGGCAGCGGGGTGCCACGAATCAGCGCCGACAAGCACTGGCCCTCCACGTAGTCCATGGCGATGAAATGCTGGCCTTCGCAGAAACCCACCTCGTGGATGGCCACGATGTTCGGATGATGCAACGCCGCCGCAGCCACCGCCTCGGCGCGCAGGCGCTTCACCGATTCCGGCGGCGCGTGCGGCCCGAACAGGAGCAGTTTGAGAGCAACCACACGGTCCAGGCTTTTCTGGCGGGCTTTATAGACGATGCCCATGCCACCGTGGCCGATCTCCCCCAACAATTCGTAGTCGCCGAAAGGATTTGCGATTTCCGATTGGCGACTTGCGATTGAGGCTGCGCCAACCGAAATCTGCCCACTGGCTTCTGATCTCTGCTGCCTGATCTCCGACTTCTGACTCCCATCCTCTGGGTCCACGCCGAAGCCCAGGCGGTAGAGGCAGCGAGGGCAGAATCCTTTCGGGGCGTCGGCCGGGAGCGCCGTGCCGCAGCTTGGACAGGTGCTGGTGTTCGCCATCATCTGCTGTCTATTTCGTACAACGGGATTCAGGCGCCAGGGTTACATACACCGCTGACAACTGACCACTGAACTCTGGCCTCGTCTTCACCGGCTGACCACTTCGAACAGGTATCGCAACTCGTCCTCGACCTCGTCGGGACTCGTGACCGTGTGGGCGATTTCCTCGCGCAACAGCTCGCGATAGCGTTGCCGCAGCCGGTGGACGGTCACTTTCACCGCCGTCTCACTCAGACCCAACTTGGCTCCCAGTTGGGCGTAAGTCTCGTTCGGCCGCTCGCCCAACAGGCAACCTTGGAGTCGATCGAACACCACCTCTCGGCCGGAAGCCACCGCCTCTTGGCGCAACCGGTCTAGCACGCGATCCAGCAAATCCAACGCCCAGCGGCGCTCATAGAGGTTCTCCGGGTACGCTTCGCCCCGTGCCTCCAATTGATAGCGCGCCTCGGCCTGCTCCAGATCGAACAAGAGTGGAGCTTCGCCGCCGCGCTTGGCCGTCTGCGATTTCGCCCATTGGTCAGCAAGAAAGTGCTTCAGGCAGGCCAGCAGGAATGAGCGGAACCGGCCTTTTTCGGGCCCCACGCCGCGGAGAAAGTCACCCGCCAGGAGGTGGGCAAAGAAGCCCTGGATCATGTCCTGCGCGTCTTCCGGCGAATAACCGCGCCGGCGCACGTAGGCATAGAGCGGATACCAATAAGTGCGGCAGAGTCGTTCCAGCGCCGCGGCGGATTGCGGCGTATCTCGGCTGCCCGCCGCCAGCACCACGCTCCAATGCGTCGTGGCAAAACTGGCACCGGGCGCCTGGACTTCGGCACCGGCATCCCCTTTTTCCAAGCTCGGAGGTTACGAAAAGCGCGCGGCGATTCCAACCGCAAATCTCCGCGATTGGAACTCACCGGCGGTGGCGAAAAACATGAAGGCTCCGACCGCGCCACTACCCACCGGCTGAAGCACTCCGACCGCGCGTGCTACCTGCCCAAGGCTATCCGCCGATCTGGGCGCGGTAGGCGGCGGCGTTGAGCAGCGCCGCCAGTTCGTCGGCATTGCTGAGCTTGAGTTTGAAGAACCAGCCTTCGCCGAACGGATCGGAGTTCACCAGCGCGGGATTGCCCGTCACGGCGTCGTTCGCCTCCACGACCTCGCCGCTCACGGGCGCATAAACGTCGCTGGCGGTCTTGACCGATTCGACCACGGCGCAGGCTTCGCCGGCTTTCACCCGACGGCCCACCGCCGGAAGTTCCACAAACACCACGTCGGTCAATTCGTGTTGCGCGTGGTCGGTGATGCCCACCGTGGCGGTGTCGCCTTCGACGCGCACCCACTCGTGCGATTTGGCGTAACGGAGATCGGCCGGGACGTTGCTCATGCGCGAAAAGGGAGTCAGGAATCGCGCCGCGGGTCAACTGGGTTTTGGACCGGTGGCGGGGGCGCCCGCCGTCGCTCCCGCGGCTTTCCGAAAAATCGGCTTGGGCACGATCACCGCCGGCGCGCGACGGCCGCGAATTTCGATCTCGATCCGCGTGTCGGGGGCCGCGCTGGCCGCGGGCACATAGCCCATCCCGATGCCCACACCCAGCGATGGACTCTGCGTGCCGCTGACCACCTGGCCGAGCGGACGGTCCGTCCCGCCGGCGATCCAGATCGCGTAGCCGGGCCGCGGCGGCGCGGACTTCCCGGTCATGCGAAACGCCACGCATTTGCGCGTCACGCCTTTGGCCTTTTGCTCGGCCAGCACCGGGCGGCCGACGAAATCGCCTTTGTCCAAGGCCACGCAAAAACCGATGCCGGCCTCGAGCGGCGTGGTGTCCTCGTTCAGTTCGTGGCCGTAAAGCGGATAACACATCTCGGTGCGGAGCGTGTCCCGCGCCCCCAAGCCCGCCGGCTTGAGTCCAACGGCCGCGCCGGTTTCGAGCAAGGCGGTCCAGACCGCTTCGAGGTCTTCCGCGGGGGCCACAATCTCGAAGCCGTCTTCGCCGGTGTAACCCGTCCGGGCCACCAGCAAGGACACCCCGCGGAAGACGAAGCCCCCGAGCTGGTTCTTCTTCAATTCGGTGACGTGCGCGGCGAGCGTGCCACCGATGGAGCCGCCGGGAATGACGCGATTCACGAACTCCGCCACGCGCGGCCCTTGCACCGCCACGGCGCCGAGCTCGGCGGAGGCGTCGCGGAGCGTGAAGCCGTCGCGCGTGGGCGCGTGGTCCACCTGGGTTTGCAGCCAGTCCCAGTCGGCCGCGGTGCGCGAGGCATTGACGATGAGCAGGTATTCCTGGTCCTTGGTGCAATAGACGTACAGGTCGTCCACCGCCCCGCCGCGATCGTTGCAGAGCACGCTGTACTGGCCCTGGCCGGCGGCGAGTTTGCGGACGTCGTTGGTGAGGGTGTGGTTCAGAAACGCCTCCGCGCCGGGGCCGCTGACGATGAATTCGCCCATATGCGAAATGTCGAACAAACCGGCGGCCGAGCGAACGGCCAGGTGCTCGTCCACGATGCTCGAGTACTGGACCGGCATTTCCCAACCGCCAAATTCAACCAGCCGCGCGCCGAGACGCTGGTGCGCGGCAAACAAAGGGGTGCGCTGAAGCATAGAGACGGCGCAACGTACCAACGTTCCTTGGCGCGTCAACCGGTTTGGCGCAAGGGAACCCCGGCGGCGCGCGGCTGTCCCAGCCGCTGCGGCTGGGGCAGCCGCGCGCCGCCCAACCGTGTCAGTGTCTCAGTCCTGCTGGCGCCCGCCGCTTCGTCGCAGCCGGACCAGCCACGCCAAGCCCAACATCAGCAAGGCCGTGACCGCCCAGGCGTTCATGTTCGGCTGGGCCGGGAAGAAGTACAGCGACGCCGCACCCACCGCCGGCCCTCCGAAAATGCCCGCGCCGATCGCCGCTTCGTGGAAGCCGCCGTGCTCGCCTTTGGTCTCGCCCACGTCCATCGAGTAGTAGAGCGACGAGTAGTAAATGAGCGCCACGGCCAGGCCAAAGCCCGCCTGGGCCGCGACCAGGAGCCACAAGTTGTCGCCCAACAGAATGGTGGCGAAACCGCTGGCCATTGCCAGATACGCCGCAAGCAACCAGCGGAAGCGGTAATGCCACCGCGTCCACTGCCAGAGCAGGAAAAACCCGCCCGCCCGCGCCAGCAGCCAAACTGACGCGAACACGCCCGCCTGGGCCGGCGTCAACGCGAACTTTTGCGCCAGGCTCGGAATGACCGGAATGACGGCGTTCATCGCCACGTAGGCAAACGGATTCGCCACCCAGGCCATGACGAGAAACGTGCGGGGCGAGAGCGGCGACCGTTTGTGTTCAGTCGTGGAATCCAGCGGACCGGCGGGTACTGCCATGACCGGTGTCGGGCGGGCGCGGTGCGACCGTTCCAGTCCGAGCACCAAGCCGACTTGAATCGCGTGCAGCGCCGCCGGCACGAGATAAACGCTCGCGGCACCCAAGCGTTCCAGCACCGCCCCCCCGACGAACGTGGCCACGCCACCGCCGGTGGACCAAACCACATTGTAGATGCCCAACAACCGCTTCAGCCGCGCCGGCGGCTCGTGTTCGCTGGTGATGGCTTCGAGGCAGGGCCAGGTGAAACACATGCCCAGCGTCCAGAGAATCATGGCCGCGTATTGACCGGGCACCGACCGCAGGCTGCTTCCCAGGAGCATCGCAACGCCCATGACCGAGAACCCCAGCTTGAGCGCGAGGAAGTAGCCGCGTCGCTGGGCGAATTGGCCCGCGTACCAGACGCCCACCGTGTACACCAACCCGCTGGTGGCCGCCAGGGCCAGGTTCTGCAAGTTCGAGAACCCGAACCGGTCCCGCATGTTGAAAAACAGGTAGGTGAAATAAAGCGTGGTGGCCAGGGCGTTCAGGCCTTCCAGCACAAACACACCGGCTTTGACGCGGGGGGAGAACATGGCTTGAAGCAACGGGCGGGCTGAGCGCTCAGTCGCGGGCGCGCGTCGGCACTTCGGTCAGCGCCTGCCGGCAATACCACTTCACCGCCGCCGAAACGGGCGGCTGCAAAGCGTCCAATTCCGCCCAGGTCACCCAGCGGATGTCGCGATGTTCGTCCGGCGCCAGAGTCAGTTCGCCCGCTTTGGGTCGCGCCCAATAGATCATGCCGACGTGCTCGTGCGTGTCCGAAATGCGGTGGATGTCCAGGAAGCGCGGGGCAATCAACGCGCGCGTGCCGTGGCCGGTCGTGGGCGGACGTTCGCCGAGCAACTCCACCTCCAGGCCGCTCTCCTCGCGCGCTTCCCGCAAGGCCGCGGTCTCCGGATCTTCGTCCAGATCGATGTGGCCTCCCAATGGCAACCAGCGATCCAGTTTCCGGTGGTGAACGAGCAGCACCCGGGAGTCGTGCACCACCACGACGACCACGGTGAAATCGATCCGTTCATGGATGTGCGCCATGTCGGGCGCGGACTGTGGCAAGCGGGTCGCCCCCCGTCAAACGCCGGACGGGCGCCGCGGTTGAAAACATCGGCTGAATATCCTTGCCGCAATTGCGCGCGCGGCTTTTCGTCAGAGCTGCGTTATGCATCCATATCGACAGTTGACTTCGGACTTCGCCGAACTTGCCACCCGCGGGGCCACGCTGCCGCTGGGCGGTTTCGCTCCCCTGCCCCGCCCCGCGCTGGCGCCAGACGCCCCCAAGGCGCTCATTTTTTCGCCGCACCCGGATGACGAATGCGTGATCGGCGCGCTGGCGCTGCGGCTCCTGCGCGAGGCAGGCTACCGCGTCGTGAACGTGGCCGTCACCCAGGGCAGCAAGCGCGAGCGCCAGGCCGCGCGATTCGCGGAGTTGAAGAATGCCTGCGCGTTCCTCGGCTTTGACCTCGTCCAAACCGCGCCCAACGGCCTGGAACAGGTGAACCTGGACGCGCGCGCGCAGGACACGGCTGGGTGGTTCGAGAAAGTGAAGATCATCGCCGGCATTCTGGCCGAGCACCGCCCGCGCGTGGTTTTCTATCCCCACGAAGAGGATTGGAACAGCACCCACGTCGGCGTCCACTGGCTGCTGGACGACGCCTTGGTTAGCCTGGGACCGGACTTTGCCTGCTACACAGTCGAAACCGAATTCTGGGGCCAATGCGACGATCCGAATCTCATGGTGGCCTCGACCGAGGCTGACGTGGCCGACCTGATCGCCGGGATCTCGTTCCACGTGGGCGAAGTCAAACGCAATCCGTACCACGTGCTGTTGCCGGCCTGGATGATGGACAACGTGCGACGCGGGGCCGAGTTGGTGGGCGGCCAGGGCGGCGGCGCGCCGGACTTCACCTTTGCGACGCTGTACCGCGCGCGACGATGGAAAGGCGGCCGAAGCGAGCCGTTCTACCAAGGCGGGCGCACGCTTTCGGCAACGGTGAACGCCGGCAGCTTGTTCGCCTGAGACAACGGCGGGGCCGATTCTTTCCGGAGACTCGAAATCGAGCGCGCACATCGCGCATTTGCGGCATTGAGTTTCGGCGCGGCTTGTGGCTAAACGGGGCCATGAATCGCCGCCATTTCCTCAAAACCGCGTCTTCCGGACTCGCGCTGGCTGCGGCCAGCCGCTTCGTGCCCACCACCTTCGCCGCCGAGAAGCCGGTCCGGGTTGGCCTCATCGGCCCCGGTTGGTATGGCAAAGGCAGCCTCTTTCGCCTACTCCAAGTGGCGCCGGCGGAGGTGGTGTCACTCTGCGACGTGGACTCGCGGATGCTGGCCGCCGCCGCTGCGATGGTGGCCGAGCGCCAGGCCTCGAAGAAGCAGCCGCGCACCTACTCCGATTTTCGGAAGCTGATCGCGGAAAAAGACGTGGACGTGATGATGGTTTCCACGCCGGATCACTGGCACGCCATCCCGGCCATCGAGGCGATGCGGGCCGGCATGGACGTGTACGTGGAAAAGCCGACCGCCACGGATGTGATCGAGAGCCAGGCAATGGTGGCCGCCGCCCGCAAGTACAACCGCGTGGTGCAGGTCAACACCGAACGCCGGAGCACGCCGCATCTGGCGGAGGCCCGCGACCGCGTCATCAAGGCCGGTCTGCTGGGCAAGCTCCACAGCGTGGACGTGTGTTGTTACTGGCACATGCGCAACCGCGACACCCTCGCCACCGCGCCGGACATTCCGCCGCCGGACTACTTGGATTACGAAATGTGGACCGGCCCGGCGCCCAAGCGGCCCTTCAACCGCATCGTTCACCCGCGCGGCTGGCGCGCCTTCATGGAGTACGGCAACGGCATCATCGGCGACATGTGCGTGCACCTGCTCGACATGGTTCGCTGGATGCTCGACCTCGGCTGGCCGAAGACTATCACGTCCTGGGGCGGCATTTTGAATGACCAGGCCAGCCGCGCGAACATCACGGACACGCAGACCGCGACCTTCGACTTCGATAGCCTGCAGGTCACCTGGAACCACCGCACTTGGGGCGCGATGCCGGATCCGGACTATCCGTGGGCGGCGATCTTTCATGGCGAGAAAGGCACGCTCAAGACCAGCGTGTTCAAGTACGAATTTTTCCCGCTCGACGGTGGCCAACGGCTGACCGGCGAAGCCTTGTACGAGTACGACCAGTATCCAGAAGACCGCACCGAAAAGGACCTCGAACGCCACGTCGCGTCCGCGATGCGCCGGCACTGGCTGAACTTCCTCGCCGCGCGCGAAAAGCGTGCCCGGCCCGTGTCGGACATCGAAGAAGCCCACATCTCCAGCGCTTCGTGCATCCTGGCCAATCACGCGCAGCAACTCGGCCGCACGCTGAAGTGGGACGCCGCCACACACACGGTGACGGGCGACGCTGAAGCCAACCAACTGCTCCGCCGGCCTTACCGCGCGCCGTGGACGCATCCGGAGCCGGCCACGGTGTGAGTTCTCCACTGGGGACCACCCGCGGCTCGCGGGTGGCGGCCGGCGGCTCGCCGGACGCCGCGCGATCAGCCAATTCGGCTAAGAGCGGAAAGATTTCGGCGAGCCGCTGAAATCGGCACGTGGGCCGCGTGCGCTCCCCAACCAGTCGGGTTGGCACGGCGGTGAACAACTTCCGCACAGCTCGCTCCCTTTCGGGATTGATTGCCAGT
>JAKCAB010000467.1 GCA_021839785.1 bacterium
GTGAGCACCTTGTCGCGATCGGCCGGGTTGGCGGCGATGATCTGGGCGGAGCCTTTGACGATGGACAGGATGTTGTTGAAATCGTGGGCGATGCCGGCCGCCAGCGTGCCCAGTGCGGTCATCTTCTGGCTGTGCGCCAGCGCGGCGGTGGCGCGCTGCAACTCCCGTGTCCGCGCCTCGACCTGGCGACCCACGTCGGCGTAACTGCGCCGCAGGCGCAGGTGGCGGTTGACCGCGAACCCGGCCGCCACGAACGCCAGCAGGAGCCCAAACAGCCCGGACCACACCACGCGCTGGTCGCGGTACCACGGCACCGAAACGCGAAACCCGAACGAAGGCGGCTTCAACTCGACGTTCCAGTTCCGGTCCATCGCGCGCACCTCCACGCGGTGCCGGCCTTGCGTGAGGCCGCGCAGCCGGATGCTGCTCGCCGGCGCATAGCTGGACCATTCGCCTTCGTCGAGCCGGTGGGCGAACACGAGCCGGTTCTGCGGCGTGAAGTCCCACCGGTCGCGCGCGATGAAACTCAACACGCCCGTGCCCTCCCCGGTGGCACTACCCTGCTGTTCCCACTCGATGGCCAGCGTCCGGGGCGGCTCGAAGTCCGCCCGCGGCATGTACTGGCTCAAGCCGCGCCCGGTGCCGACCCAGAGCCGCCGCTGGCGGTCCTCGTACAGGGCGTGCGCCGCGAGGTCGGGCAGGCCCTCGCTCTCCCCCACCCCGAGCCACGCGCCGCGGTAGAACCGGTGGAGGCCGTTGTTGGCCGCGACCCACACGCTCCCGTCGCTCGTGTGCAGCAGGACGTTCGCGCGGTCCAGTGCCGAATGCACCGTGCTCCACCGCTTGCCGTCGAATTCCAGCACCTTGCCGAGTCCGGCGCACCAGATCCGGCCATCTTCCATTTCCAGCCAGCACAGGGCGCCTTCATCCACGTAACCGTCGGTGCTGCCGAAGAACTGCCAGCGCCCGTCGCGCCACCAGGCCGGGCCGGAGCTGGTGCCCAGCCACCAATCCCCATTCTGCGCGCGTTCGAGGAAAAAAACTTCCCCGCCCGTTGTGGGCAGCGCCGGGCCGGCCGTCCATTCCGCGAAGTGCCGGCCGTCGAACCGCTCGCAGCGCGGCGGATCGCCGGGCTCCGCTTCGCGCCGGGTCAACACTCGCAAGCCGCCGCCTTCGTCGCGGCCGAGCACCCGCAGCACCCGGCGGCCCGCCGGATGCCCCTGCTCCGCGAACTGGCCCGACGCCGGATCGAACCGCCACAAGCCGTTGCCGACGGTCAGGCACAGCGCCCCATCGGCCAGTGCGAACAGGCCGTCCTTGGCCTGGAAAACCGGTTCCAGTGCGGCCGGCCAGGCATGCGCCTCCCAGCGATTCTCGCGAAAACCAAACAGCCCCGCCTCCGCCGCGACCCACAGTGTCCCGTCCGCATCCTCGGCGATGCCTTGCACCAGACCGGGGGAGTTCGTGGGCAATGCGGGCGAACGCCACGCCGACGGCGCGTGCCGCAACAACCCTTCGCGCGTGGCCAGCCAGAAAACGCCGCGCGGTTGCACCGCCACATCCAGAATCTGGCCGGGCGGAAACGGCGGCGTCACCGTGACGATCCGGTTCGACTCGAAGCGCAGGAGCTGGTTCAGCGTGACGCCCCAGAACGCGTCCGCCTCGGCGTCGCGCCACGCGAAGCGCAGGTTCTCGTCCGGCACGCTTCGCGCCCGCCATTGCGTGCCGTCGAAATGCACGAGCAACCCGCGGCCGGGGGCGACCGGTTCGGCGATCGCCGTCAAACCGCCGGCGTCGTCCTCGAACGGCCGGTGCAGGTTGGCCGCGCCCAGCGTCGCGGGGACTTCGTGTCGCGCCCACACCGATCCCGGTTCGAGGCGGCGCACCGGCGCGGCAAACCGCGCCACCCCGTGCTCGGCCGTCAGCCAAAGCCCGCCGTTGGCCGCGGGGGCAAGGTCCAGGAAGCGCCCCAGCCGCAGTTCCTCGGCTTGTTCCAACTCCTTGAAGCTGCGCTCGACGGAGCGGAACTGCACCAGCCGGTCGGGCAATATCATCAGCACCCGGTCTTCCTCGGCGGGGAAAAGGGTGGGCGAGCGGCCGGCGCGGAGTTGGTTCAATTCGGCCGCCGTCAGGCGGTTGGTCAGCGGGTAGGCGACCCACTCGTTGCCCACGAAGCCGAGCAGTCCGTCATCGTACACCGCCCAGACCCGGCCGGCGCGACTTTGATAGACGCGGTAAATGCGCTGCACCGGCGTGGGAATGTGCTGGATCAAGTAGCCGTCCAGCATGCTGATGGCGTTCACCTCGCCGTGCTTCACCCACACGCTGCCCCGCGGGCTGACGGTGACCGCCGTGCTCAACGATTCGCTCAGGCCGTCGGCGGCCTTGTACAACCGCCACTGGTCTGTCCGGCCGGCCACCGCCAGGCCCACGAGCGTGGCCAGGGCCCAATGCCACGTCCGCCACGCCGACTCCCCGGCCCGGCGCATGCGGGCCTCATTGTCCGAGAGTTCACCCATGCCGGTCGCCCGCCGCCTTGCCGCTGACGGAAAATCCTAAACGTGCCATGCGCGAGTTCTTACCACCCGCAGGCGGGAACACTCCAGCCCCAACCGCTGCGCGGCCGCCGCCGGTGATCACGGTTCAAAAGTTGCGCACGCCGGCGCAAGCCGGTTGTGGTTCCCGCGATTCTCGTGCAGCTTCCAGCCCGTTTACGCATGAAAAGCATCATCGCACGCAGTGTGGCGGTCCTGAACCTGTTCGCGGGAGCCGCTTCCGTTTTGGCCGACGATACTCCCGGTGCCTTGCCCCGCAGCACGCCGGAGGCGCTAGGCATCGCGTCCGCCGCCATCCTCGACTTCGTCGAAACCGCCGACCGGCAGATCGACGCCCTGCACAGCTTCATGCTGGTCCGCCACGGACACGTCGTGGCCGCAGGCTGGTGGGCGCCGTACGCCGCGCAAAGCCCGCACGAGTTGTACTCGTTGAGCAAAAGCTTCACCTCGACCGCCATCGGCCTGGCGGTCGCCGAAGGCAAGCTGAGCATTGACGACACCGTCCTTTCCTTCTTCCCCGAGGACGCGCCGGCCGACCCGAGCGCGCAGCTCAAGGAGATGCGCCTCCGCGACCTGCTGTGCATGTCCACCGGCCACGAAAAGGAGCCGCCGACCGGCCGCGACGTCGTTTCGCCGAAGACCTTCCTCGCCCAGCCGGTGCCGTTCAAACCGGGCACCCGGTTCCTCTACAACACGGCCGCCACCTTCATGCTTTCGGCGATCGTGCAAAAGGCCACCGGCCAGACGGTGCTCGACTACTTGAAACCGCGGTTGTTCGCGCCGCTCG
>JAKCAB010000290.1 GCA_021839785.1 bacterium
GCACGCGCTCGCGCGCCAGGGTCAGCTCAAGGCGTCGGTGGTCCAGAAGGCCATCAAGGATCTGGGGGTCGATCCGGAAAAGGCGTTTCCCGTGTGCGTTTTCTGACGGGTGAAGCTGCGGCCGAGATCAACCGGGCTACGCCAACGACAGCCTGAGGTTCGAGACTACGCAAAGCCCGGCGCGCGGGCGTCCACACCCGCAGCAACTCGAACCTGGAAGGGCGCGTGGAAATCACACCGCGCGGCGTTGTGGACTGTTCCTGCTCCGAGGACGGCTGCGCGCCAAAGGCGAAGCCAATTACAGAATTCGGGTTGAACACAAGGGTTCCGACACCAGTCTGTTGACCCATGCAACCGGTCGCTCCCAACCCGCACCCAGCGGGTTTCGATTACCAACCGCGCACCCGGCTCGTGTTCGGCGAAAACGCGCTCGAACGCCTCGGCGAACTCGCCCGCGAAGCCGGTGGCCGGCGGGTGTTGCTGGTCACGGACCAGGGCATCGTGGCTGCCGGGCACGCTGAGCGCGCCGGCAAATCGCTCACCGACGCCGGCTTGAGCGCCTCTGTGTTTGCCGAGGTGCGCGAAAACCCCACAACTGTGGATGTCGCGCGCTGCGTCGCCGCGGCGCGCGCACACGCCGCCGATTTGTTGGTGGGTCTGGGTGGCGGTAGTGCGATGGACACGGCCAAAGGCTGCAATTTCGTTTACACCAACGGCGGCGACATGCGCGATTATTGGGGCGTTGGCAAGGCCACCCTGCCGATGCTGCCGCTGATCGCGATTCCTACCACCGCCGGCACCGGCAGCGAGTGCCAGAGCGCGTCGCTCATCGCTGACGAGCAAACGCATCAAAAGATGGCCTGCCTCGACCCGAAGGCCGCCGCTCGTGTCGCCTTGCTTGACCCGGGGCTGACGGTTTCTCAACCGCCGCGGGTCACGGCCTGCACCGGACTGGACGCGATCGCCCACGCGGTCGAGACCGCGGTGACGCGGAAGCGCAACCCGGTTTCGCTCATGTACGCGCACGAGGCTTTCAAGCGGCTTGTGCCCGCGTTCCCGCGGGTGCTGGCGAATCCACGCGACTTGCCGGCCCGCGGCGAAATGCTGCTCGGCGCCGCGTTCGCCGGCCTGGCCATCGAGAACTCCATGCTTGGCGCGGCACACGCATGCGCGAATCCGCTTACCGCGCATTACGGCATCGCGCACGGTGAAGCGGTCGGCTTGATGCTGCCCGCGGTGGTTCGCTTCAACGCGGCCGACGAAGCAGCCCGGCTGGCCTACGCCGAACTCGCCTCCGCACCCGAAATCGCGTGCGTCAGCGACGGCCTTGAGCCGGCGGTCGCGGCGTTGATCGACCAACTCGACGACTTCCTGAAGCTCGCCGGTTTTCCGCGTTCGCTCGCGGAGCGGGGATTGGAACGGAGCGCAATTCCAATGCTCGCCGCGGAAGCTGCGAAACAATGGACTTCGCAGTTCAATCCGCGTCCGCTGACCGTGCAGGATTTCGCGGCGCTTTACGAAGCGGTCTTCGAGCCGCGAGCGACAGCGTAAACCGCGACCGCCGCCATGCGTGGTCCGATTGGGAAATGCGGAGTCGTTCGTGACGGCGAATGCTGGGCCGTGACCAACCCAAGACGTTGAGTCGCGCACGCTGCTGACAAAGCGGGTGAAAACGCCGCGGATTGAGCGCAATTCCGGCGCCCAGTCTGAGTTCAGGTCAGTGTCACCGCCAGCGTTTCACCAGCGTGGATCCGAACACCAGAGGCGAAATTCAACGTCACCCCGCTAGCTCTGGGCTTGACCTGTACGGCCACCGGCTTGCCGGCCAACTCAAGGACCGCGCTGGCAACCTGCGCGTGGGTTTCCAACTCAAGCGTCTTCACCGCCAGCTCGCCGGCGATCACGCCGAGCTCGTTCACCTGCTGCGCGCCTGCGCGCCTTTGGCTCAGGCTCCCCCAGCCTTCCGGCGCGACGAAGGGTGACTTGAAGTTCTCCGGCATCAGTCGCGGCGCGAAGCGCAGCGCCTGGTTCGGCCCGTCATATTCCCAGCCCGACAGCGCGAGCAGGAGCGACCAGCTCGACATCGCCCGCGCGTAATGCCCGCCGCATTCGATCTCGTTCCACGGATTGCGCGGGATCGGCGCCCGCGGCCGGCCGTCGTAACGCTCACGCGCGCCTTTGGCGATCGCCAGGCCTTCCTCGACCAGGCCTTCGTAAATCATGTGCGCGGCGACTTGGTACTCGATGCCGGTCCAGACTTCGTCCGAGTACAACATCACCTGCGCCGGCCGGCCGCCTTTTGGCCAAGTGCAGATGATGAGCCCCTTGTCGCCGTCGCCGGCGAAGGCCCGCGGGGCGTGCTTCCAACCCGTGAGATCGGATTTCCAGTTGTACTTGAAGACAGCCTGCAAGGCTGAAACGACCTTGTCCTGCGGCAGGATGTAGCCCAAACCAATTTGGTGCGCCCACCATTGGCCGATGAGTTGGTCGCTCATGCAACCCGGCCCCACCTCGCCGCCACGCTGGGCGTAGTCCGGCAGGTTTTGCTGGAAGTACTCCCCGTTCCAGCAAAGCGCGATCAGTTTCCTTTGCCCCTTGGTGAAGACTTCGCGAAACCGGTGCGCGGTGATGCTGTCGCCCATGCGCCGCGCCCACTCTTCGCCTGCGCGCAGCGCGGCCAGGTAGTAACCACTGATGAACGTCGTCACGCCGTGCAACGCTTCGTCGTAGGTGTTCCATTGGTCGTCTTCGAGGTAACCCGCCGGCTGGCCGCCATGCGACTTCGCGTCACGGGCGATGAGGTAGTCCACGGCCCGCCGCACGTGGGGCCAGTACTCCTTGAAGAACGCGCCGTCGGACGAGTTCAAGGCCTCGCGATAGGCTTTGAGAACACAGCTCGCGTGGCCGTCGGCGAAAGGCTGCTCGCCGGTCGGGCGCGGTGGCGACGGCACGTCGGTGCGGTTGTTCACGCCGCCGTCCTCGCGCTGCTGGTGTTTGAAATCGATCCGGCGCATGTCGCGCTCGAGACCGGGAAAGAGCCGCGCCAGCGTTTGCTCGTAGCCCCAGACATGCGTGCAGGTCGGCTGGCAACAGCCGTTCGAGCCTTCCCAGCCGAACGTGTCGCCGTTGGCAATCCGAAACACCACGCCAATGTGCCGGATGATCGCGGCGTTCGCGGTCAGGCAATCCCGCAGCCACCAGGGCAAGGTGCTGTCGAAAACGGCGCGGCGAAACTTGTCGGTCGCGCTCCGCCACTCGGCGAACTTCTCCGCCGCCTCGCGCAGGACGGCGCGGGCGTCGGGCCACTGCGTGGCGTAATGACACCCCATCCACTCGC
>JAKCAB010000418.1 GCA_021839785.1 bacterium
TATCGCGCACCATTCTTTTCGCATGTCTTCGCGTCTGGCCAATCAGTGGGTGCTGATCAGGGGCGCCTCGTCCGGCTTCGGCGCGGCGGCGGCCAAGGCCTTCGCGGCTGCCGGAGCGCGGTTGCTCTTGGGCGCACGCCGGCTCGAACGGCTGGCCACCGTCGCCGCGGCGGCCCGCAGCCTGGGCGCTTCCCAGGCGTTGTACCACGCGCTCGATGTCGCCCAAACGGCCAGCGTCAGCACGTTCGCGGATTGGGTCCGCACGATGACGGGGCGGGTGGACGTATTGGTCAACAACGCCGGCGGCGCGCACGGCCTGGACCCGGTGGAAAGCGCCCGCGACGCCGACTGGGAGGCGATGTTCCAGTCGAACGTCCTGGGCACGTTGCGGGTGACGCGCGCGATGCTTCCGCTAATGAAACCGCATCCGGGCGGCATCGTCATCAACATCGGCTCGGTGGCGGCACGCGAGGCTTACGAAGGCGGAGCCGCTTACTGCGCGGCCAAGGCCGGTGTGCTGCAAATCACGCGGGCGTTGCGGCTGGAGTTGTTGGGCACCGGCCTGCGCGTAGCGACGGTCGATCCCGGCATGGCGGAAACAGAGTTTTCGCTGGTGCGTTTCAAAGGCGATCAAGCCCGCGCCGCGAAAGTCTATGAAGGCGTGCAACCGCTGACCGCCGAGGACGTGGCGGAAGCCCTTGTCTGGGTGGCGAGCCGGCCACCACACGTGTGCGTGGACGAGATGGTGATCAAATGCACGGACCAGGCTGCGGTCCACAAGGTGCATCGGCGGACGCGGGCGTGATTCATGCGCGCCTGCATCGTTTTCAACCCCACGGCGCGGGGTAACAAGGCGCGCCGGTTGCACTCGCTGCTCGCCGCGTTCAGCCGCCAATGCACGCTCCTTCCCACCCCCGGCCCCGGCACCGCCGCCGTCCTCGCCGCGCAAGCCTGCCGGGACGGATTCGACGTGGTGATCGCTGCGGGCGGCGACGGCACGGTGAGCGAAGTGGCGCAGGGTTTGGCGACGGTTCCAGGCGCCCTCGACGCCGTCCGGCTGGGTGTAATCCCGCTGGGCACGATGAACGTCTTCGCGCGCGAGCTTGGCCTGCCCCGCTCCGTGCCAGCGGCGTGGCACACCATCCAACAAGGTGGCGAAACACGCGTGGACCTGCCGGCGGTTGAATTGACGAGCGGCGACCGCCGCGAAACCAAGCACTTTGTCCAACTGGCCGGCGCCGGCCTCGATTCGCGCGCCATCGAAGCGGTGGATTGGCGCTGGAAGCAACGCATCGGCCCACTCGCGTACGCTTTGGCCGGACTGAAAGCTCTGCGTGGACCGCAACCGCGCGTGCAGGTGAAAGCCGACGGGCGGCAAGTCGAGGGCGAGTTGGTCCTGCTCGGCAACGGCCGCCTTTACGGCGGTGAAGTGCGGATGTTTCCGCAGGCGGACCTGCGCGATGGTCGGTTGGAGGTGCGGGTTTTTGCGCAAGTCACGCTCCTGACGTTGGCACGGTTTGCCTGGGGTTGGCTGGCGCGGCGACCGCTGGCGGAATCGGCAGCCGCGGCTCTGCAAGCCGAGCGCGTCGAATTGACCAGCGCGGCGCCGATGCCGCTGGAGTTGGATGGCGACAACGCGGGGCACCTCCCGGCGGTGTTCACCGTGCGGCGCCTGGCCTTGCGTGTGCTCGTGCCGGCCGGCCGCGCGGCCGGCGTGCCGGTTGCTTGACCGCGTTCCGCGCCTCCCCCTATCTTCGCGGCACTATGAAGCGCCGCTGTTTTTCCTGGCTGGCCGCACTGGCTACGGGTGTCGCGTTCGCCGCGCAACCCCAAATGCTGAACGGCCTCATGGTCATCGTGGACCAGGATGTCATCACCTACAAAGACGTGATGGGCCTCATCGCGCCCACGTTGGAGGTGCTGTACAAAACGTACGCCGACCAACCCGAAGTGCTGCGCCAGAAAATCAACCAGGCCAAGCAGGACGGCATCGAACAACTGGTCGAGCGCAAGCTCATCCTGCACGAGTTCGACCGCGCCGGGTACAACCTCCCCGAGTCGCTCGTGGACGAGCGCGTCAAGGAGCGCATCCGGGAGCGTTATGGGGGCGACGAAGCGGCGATGACCAAGACGCTCCAAAGCCAGGGCATGACGCGCGAGGCCTTCCGCAACCGCATCCGCGAAGACTTCATCATCGGCGCCATGCGGCAGAAAAACATCAATTCCGAAATCGTCATTTCCCCCCACAAGATCGAGAAGTATTACGCGGAGCATCTCGACGAGTTCAAAATCAAGGACCAGGTCAAGCTGCGCGCCATCATGATCAAAGGGAAACCGACCCGCTCCAACGAAGCCGCGCGCGAACTGGCCCAGGAAATCCTCACCAAACTCGACGAAGGCGCTTCCTTCGCCACGATGGCGAGCGTCTATTCCGAGGACACTTACCGCAGCCGCGGCGGCGATCGCGGCTCGGTCGAGCGCACCGACCTGCGGCCGGAACTGGCGCAGGCGGCCTTCGGCCTCAAGCCGGGCCAACGCAGCGGCATCATCACCGTCGGCGACACGTTCTGGATCCTGTTGGTCGAAGACGTGAAGTCGAATTACATCAAGACCCTCCCGGAAGTCCGGAGCGAGATCGAAGCCACGCTGCAAGCCCAAGAGCAGACCCGGCTGCAAAAGGAGTGGATCGACCGGTTGAAAAAGAAGTCGTTCATCAACTACTTCTAGTCTGCCCGGAAGGGGTACCTCTGGCCCGCGTCTTCATGCGACCTTGGATCGGCATTTCGCTCGGCGATGTCACCGGCATCGGACCGGAAGTCACCCTCAAGGCCCTGCAAATCCTGCAGCGAACTGGCGGCAACGAACCATCGGCGCGCTACCTGATTTTGGGCGACGCCGGGTGGCTGGAACGCGCCAACCGATCGCTTTGCCTGCCGCTCCAACCGTTCACAACTTTCGCCGCCCCGGGCGGCGTTTTTGTACTCGATCCGCGAACAACGGCGCTGCCCGCCGAAATGGCCCCCGGCGCCGCGCCGGCCGCCCAGGCTGCGCTCGATTGGCTCCGCGCTGGCGCCGAACGCTGCCTGCGCGGCGAATTGCAGGCCCTCGTCACCGCCCCGGTGAGCAAGGCCGCCATCATCCGCAGCGGCACCCCGTTTATCGGCCAGACGGAATTTCTGTCCGGCCTCGCCGGCACGGATCGCACGGTGATGATGCTGCTGGGCGAAGATGACCGCGGCCGCTGGCTGCGCGTGGCGCTCGCGACCACGCACGTGCCGATCCGCCGGCTCGCCGATGCCGTCACGCGCGACAAGGTGGAACTGGCGAT
>JAKCAB010000577.1 GCA_021839785.1 bacterium
ACGAGTTTGCCGGCTGGGAGCCGCACGTGGCCTTTCTGGACGCGCGCCGCGCCGTCGCGGTGTGGGTGCGCCCCAACCCCCAAGGCGGTCGCCGCGCAGCCGGCCTGGCTGGACCGGAACCACACAGCGTGTGCGATAGCATCGGCACTTTGCTTGATTTCGGTTGCGAGGTTGTTGGCGGCGTGGTGGGGGTCGTCACGTCGGTCTGGGATTCCATTTTCTTCGCCCGCACGCGAGATCTGGCTGGCCATCCCCGGCTGGCCATCTCCGGCACGTGGCAACCCCCCGTCGTGCTCACTGAAGGGTTGGAACTGAATGTCCGCCCGGCGCTGGCATCCAACCCGGCCGCGGACGACGCCACACTGGTCTGGCTCCGCGAACAACAGCCCGTGCCCGGCGGCCAGCGGTCACTGGCCCTGTATTACTCGCGGCTGACCGCCGGCATCTGGAGCGCTCCCCAGCGCGTGGACCCCGCCTCCACCGCGTTCGACCTCCAACCCACGCTTCGGTACGACCGGCGTGGCCAACCGGCCGCGGTCTGGGTGCGCGATCCGGACGGCGACCTCGGCACGCCGGACGATCGGAGCCTGGTCATCGGCACGCTGGGGCGAAGCTCCTGGTCGGCACCGGAAACCCTCGAATCGCTCCCCGCCGCGCCCTGGACTCCCTCGCTCGATTTTGACGCCAGCGACCAACCCGTGGTGGCCTTCGTGGTGCCGCCCGTGAACTCGCTGACCGGCGGGCATCTCACCGGCGACGGCTTGCTGAGCACGCTGCACGTCGCCCGCCGGACCGATCGCGGCTGGACCACCCAACCGGTCGGCGAGGGCACCCAGGCCGAACGTCCGCGGCTGCGCGTGACGCCGGACAATCACGCGCTCGTGGTCTTCCGCGGTTTTGGCCCGCCCGCAGCCATGCGGCCGGCCGGGGAGGTGGCCGCGGCGGTGGCGGATTTGGGGACCGGCGCGCCGCGTTGGACGCTGGGCCGGCTGACTTCAGATGACCGCTTGAACTGGCACATTGCCGCTGAGTTGAACCCGCGCACCGGCGAACCGTTGTTGTTTTGGGAAACGCGGAACCCGGCCGACATGGCGGCGGATCCGCAGTTGCGGCAGGAAACGCGCGTCTGGGCCGTGGATTTGACTTTCGACGCATCCGGCCTGGCTTTCTCGACCCCGTATCCCGACCCGGGCGTGCCGGTGCAAATCACCGCCCGATTGACGAATGCCGGTCTCAAACCGCTGGGAGCCGAGTCGCTGGCCGTGAGTTTTTACGATCGCCCGCCGGCGCGCGACGCCGTGCCGTTTGCCACGCAGACGGTGCGCGGGCCGCTGGGCTTCGGCGAAGTCGTGCCCGTGACGGCCGCGTACACGCCTGCCGACCGGTCCCTCCGCACGATCTACGTCGTGGCGGACGCGGCCAACGCCGTGGCGGAAAGCGACGAGGCCAACAACCAAGGGGAAGCCCGGCTCGGCGGTCTGGCGGCGCCGCAAGACTTGGAGGCGACGCCGGAAGCCGGCGGTCTGCGGCTGCGATGGACCTCGCCCGCGGCGCCGGATGCCTTGCGGTATTGGATTTGGCGGACGCGCACCGGAAGCCCGGCGGCGGAGTTGGTCGGCGCCACGGCGGGCGACACCTACCTCGACGCCACGGCACAGCCAGGCGAGGATTACAGCTACCAACTGGCCGCGTTCGACGGGCAGGGCGTGCGCTCGACCGCGCTGGTGACCCCGCCGGTCGCGGTCGCTCCGCCCGAGCGGGTCACGCCCGACTCGCTTCACCTGGGCGTGGTCGCCTTTCGCGGGGCGGTGACGCTGACCTGGACGGCCTTGCCGGCGGTCCAACTCGAGGTGACGGAGGCGTTGGCTGGCGCCCAGACCCGGTGGGTGCCGGTCGGCGCTGGCCTTGAGCAGTTGGGCGGCGTAGTGCAACTCACCCTGCCGGCCGTGCAACAGCAATTCTTCCGGCTGGTCATGCCTTGAGGCCGGCTCCGGGCCACGCTCGCGCGCGCGTCCGCATTCGGATTTCGGGCCGGTCATTTCGGTGCGGACTACGGTTGACAAGCCGGGTTGCACAGCCATTCTTGTTCACAGATTAACCCAGACTCAGCCTATGAAAACCACCACGCAACCGTTGCGACCGGCCCGGCGCCGGCGGGGATTTACCCTCATCGAACTGCTGGTCGTCATCGCCATCATCGCCATCCTGGCGGGGATGTTGTTGCCGGCGCTGGCCAAGGCGAAGCTCAAGGCCACCGGCGCGGCCTGTCTCGGCAACCTCAAGCAGCTCGGCCTCGCCTGGGTCATGTACGCCGACGACAACCGCGACGCGATCGTTTACACGATGGAGAAGGGTTTGCCCGATCTCTACGCTGGCGGGTACTGGATCGGCCCCAGCCCCGGGCCGAACTTCACCGTGGGCCTGTCGCTGACCGAGGCGATGAAACGCGTGCAGACCGGCCTCGAGAAATCGCCGCTGTACCAATACTGCGGCAGCGCGGGCGCCTACCATTGCCCTGGCGATTTGCGCACCAAACGGCTGCGGCCCGGCAAAGGCTGGGCTTACGACAGCTACTCGAAGGCCGACGGCATGAATGGCGGCATGTGGTCCGGCGTGGAGCCGTTCAAGAAACACTCCAGCATCACCGAGCCGACGCAGGCGATGGTCTTCATCGAGGAAGCGGACCCGCGCGACTATAACAACGGCACCTGGGTGCTGGACGTGAATCCGCCCGGCTGGGTGGACCCGTTCGCCGTGTTTCACGGCGACACCAGCACGTTCGCCTTCGCCGACGGCCACGCCGAACCGCACAAATGGCTGGAGGCGACCACCATCAAGGCGGCGACCGACTCAGCCAACGGCAAACAGAGTTTTTACTGGCAGGGCGGCAACGCGAAGAACCGCGATTTCCGCTGGGTTTACGAGCGGTTCAAGCACCTCAAGTGGAAGCCGCTGCAGTGAGCCGCGACCGCCACATCCCGCGCGCCAGACCGTCCCGGTGCTGACCGGGGCAGTCCCGGCCGCGCAACCACACTGAGAGCCGGTGCGGTCTGGCGACGGATCGTGCCCGTTCCGGCGGGGCCGCCATTCCCCTCTCCGTGGCGGTGGCCGCGGGCTGACGCAACCCCGGCTGACTCCCCTGTCACTTGGCGGGCGGCGGCGCACCGGCAACAAGCGGCGTTGCACCCGCTCGGGTCCGGACCGCTGGCCGCAGCCGTTTCGGAAGATGGTCTTGCCGCGCTGATGGAGAGAACGTGACCCCAAGCCCTTTGGTCCCCGTCGCGCACTTTCGGTTTCGCGGGGCATTTTC
>JAKCAB010000106.1 GCA_021839785.1 bacterium
GTTCGGATTGATTTCCGCCACGCGTGACGACATGCGGATCGGCCAGTATTGGGAGGCGATCAGCAACGCCACCGATTTCATCTCCCCGATGGCCTACCCGAGCCATTACGCGCCGGGCACTTACGGATTGAGCGTGCCGGATTTGTACCCTTACGAGCTGATGAGCCGGACCACCCGTGACGCGCTCAAGCGCAACCGCAACATCGCTACACCCGCCGTGATCCGCCCGTGGATTCAGGCCTTCACCGCCAAGTGGCTGCGCAAGTACCGGCATTATGGCGTGCCGGAGATCAAGGCACAGATCAAGGCGCTGAAGGAAAACGGCCTCACCTCCTACCTGGTTTGGAACCCAAACAACCGTTACGGCGACCAGGCCGCCGCCTTCAAATAGAGCGCCGCGCGGCCGTCGCGCCTCGCTGGCCCCGTCATGCGGGGACGGAGACGGACGGGGCCTCGGTTTAGCGGCTGGCTGTTGGATTCCCACTCGGCATCGACAAAATTTCGGGCGCGAGTTTGAATCCCTTGCAAGTCGGTTCACGCATTGCCGTATCGTTGAATCATGGAACGTTTGATTTTCAGCCTGGCGGTCTTGGGAACGTTTGTCTTGGGGACCGCGAAAACCGTGGCGGCCACGCCCCCCCCGGCGGTGCCGGTCGTGGAGGCCGAAGAAAATGTTTACAATTACGACGACGCCCGGAATGGCGCGGGGCCGATGTGGTGCAGCGGCTCGACGTGCCTGGTGCGGGCCGGCACGAACGTCTTCGCTTCGGGTCTGGAAACCTTGCGCGGCGTGCCGCCGTTGAACAACTGCCGCTGGCTGCTGCTCGGTCGCGAGGCGCAAGGCTGGAGGTGGTTGCGCGCCGCGCCGGTCGGTTTGACGCGCGAGCCCTGCCCGCTGGCGGTGTTCCCCCCCGACCGGGTCTTTCTTTCCGACAACCCCACGCTGGCACCCAACCGGCCCGCCGGCCCGTCTCGCCCCAGCCTGCTTGAGTTTTCCACCACCAGCATCAACGCTCCACGGGTGAGTTCGTTCCCGGAATGGCGGGGAACGCCGGAGTTCACCGAGTACACGTACCGCAGCCTGGCGGCGGACGGTGAGGCGAAGGAATTGATCTTGTTCGCCAACTCAGGCAATGAAACGAACACGAGTTGGGGCGTGAATTGGTCGTTCTTTGACCGCACCGGCATTTGGGCCGCAAAGGGCGAACTGCGCTGGCCTTTCGGCAACAACTATTCCCCACCGCGGCCCATCCGGATTTGTTTTCCGAACGTCCTGCTCCGGAACCGGGCCGTCTATTTCTGCGGCGTGAGCACCATCACCGAACCGAACGCCGCCTGGCGGGAGTTCAAAGCCGGACTCAAAACCAGCGGCCCCGACTATGATTCCCGCCGCCTTTTTTACATTTTCTCGGCGGACATCACGACCGGGGTTTTCCAGGACTGGGTCGAAATTGCGAATCGCGAGCAAACCGCCGGACGAATCACGCCGGGGGATCTCTGGGTGGACGACGAGGGCACGGTGCACATCGTGTGGGCCGAGCAGGCGATCGGCGAACCGTTGCGCGAGAAGTTCTTCCCAACCGCCAAACAAAGCCACGCGATCAATTACGCCCGCGTGCGCAACGGCGTGGTCACGCTGCGCCGCACCCTGGCGCTCGCCGAAGAAGGCGGCTCGCAAGAGATTCCTTCGACCCCGCGTTTTCAGATCACGCCGGAAGGACGGATCTTCGTCTTTTACTTCGTACAAGGTCGCGAGGCCGCGGGCAAAGCCGTTTCGGAGAACCGGCTGCTGGAGATCCTCCGCGACGGCACGCCCACGGAGCCCGTCACAGTGCCGCTCCAGCATCCGCTGAACACTTACTTCACCGCGACGCCCCGCGCCGGATCGCCGCGCTCGAATACGCTCGATTTGCTGGGCCTGCGGGTCGAATCGCCAGCCACGGTGAGCTACGCCCGCGTCCGGATTCGCTGAACCGTTTCGTGGCGTACCGCGCAAGCGGCCCGCTTACTTGCGGAACAGCGGCGATTTCAACAGCGGGGCCTTATCGTATTCCTCCTGGATTCGCGACAGCTCGGCTTCTTCGAGCAAGACCGCCGGAGCCACCACCGCGACCGGCGGCGTACTTCCCGAATAGTCGAGGCCCAGATGATTGAGGACGTAGCGCTTGGTGCCCGCGGCCAGGATGTGCTTGAGCGCGCGCACCTCGAGCGGGGCGAATTCCAGTCCGCGGACTGGCGTCTCCGCGCCGTCCTTGACCGACACCTTGTAGGCAAGGATCGGATCGCCCAGTTTGCTGCCCCCACCTCGCGCGGCACGACCAAAATAGCTCATCAAATCCATGCGGCTTGAGAAAACGCTCGGCATCTGGATCGCCTTCACGCGCAAGCCGAACTCCAATCCTTCGTCCTTGGCCGCGGAAACCAGCTCCGCCTTCAGTTCTTCGTCGGACAGGCCTTTTTGGTCCTCCACAATGAGGTTGGCCACCGACGCGGTCGGCGGACTCCCGCTGGCGCTTCGACCGTGCCCATTGGAGCCGGAGAGTTTGCGCGTCGGGGCGCGCGAAAGACAAAGCGTGTTCAGTTTGCCGTCCTTGACCAACTCGACTTTGCGAGCCGCCACGGCTTCGTCATCGTATTCGTAATGCCCAAGCAACACGGTGCCTTCGTAACGGTCTGCACCCGGGTCGTCCCAGACCTGGAAGGAACCCGGCAACAGCCGCGTGCCCAGCTTGTACTCGAGGCTGTCGGCGCCTTGGGGGCGGCGTTGCTCCCCCACGATGTCCGGTTTGCCCGCCAAGCCGGCGCCCAGCAGCGTGTCGAACATCTGCGCGCCCGCCACGCCATCGAACAGCACCGGCCCGCTGTAGCGCTCGAGCACGGGCGCCTGCCGTGTCCGGTCGAGGCTCGCCACCGTCTCGTCGATGTCTTTCAGAATTTGGTCCAGCTTCGGAAAATCCGCGGGGCTGAGCCCGGCGTACAAGCGACCGTCAGTCAGGCGCATTCCGTCCGCGGCCTGCACCTGCGCGCTAAACATCAGGATCGCGCCCGTGTCCGGCACGCGCAGGCGGGTGCCTTCGGAATTGACGATGTAGAGGTTCTGCACGCCCACGATCAGCCGCACATTCGAGTCCTGGACGATCTCGAAGCGCTTGAAGTGGGCCGACAGCTTGCGGAGGTTCGCACGCCACCCGGCTTCGTCCACCTGCACGGCGGCCGTTGGCCCGGTCTTCTCCACGGCTGGCGCGGCCGAAAAGTCGTGAGGCCGATCCACGATGTTCTTGTCCTTCATGTAGGCCCGCTTCTGCGTAA
>JAKCAB010000239.1 GCA_021839785.1 bacterium
AACGCTTCCGTTGCGTTGTCGTCGGCGTTCGGGTCCGGCTGATCGGCGGTCACCGTGACCCGTTTCGTCACCAGGCCGAGGACATCGGGGACGAGGTTCAGTTGGAGCGACGCGGCGCCACCCACGGCCAGATCGCCCAGGCGGCCGAGAAACACGCCGTGGTCGTTGGTCCAATCGCCCTGACTGGTGGTGGCGGAGTCCAGCTCCAGCCCGGCCGCCAGTTCGCTACGCACCACGACATTGCTGGCCAGGTACGGCCCGGCATTGGTCACGGTCAGCGCCACCGAAAATGGTTGGCCCACCGGCGTGGGGTCGCCGCCCGCCTGGGAGGTCAGCGCCAGGTCCGCGGTTTCGAGGATCGGGAAGGCAAGGCTCGACAGGTTGTCGTCGGGCGTGGGCTCGACTTCACCGGCCCCGGCGGTGACAAGGTTGGTCACCCACCCGGGCAGCGGAACCCGCCCGGTCAGCGTCAGGACCGCGCTGCGGCTTTCCGACGATTCGCCGAGTTGTCCGAGTTGCGCGACGAGCTGGGTGGCGTTGGTCACGAGGGTTCCCTGGCTGACCACGGCGGAAAGGAGTTCGAGGCCCGCCGGCAGGGCGTTGGTCAGCCACACCGCCTGGGCGGTGTTGGGACCGCGGTTGGTGACCGTGACCGTCAGGGTGAAGGTTTCTCCGTAAATCGGCGCGGCGGGCTCCACGGTCTGGCTCACAGCCAGGTCGGAGGTGGGCGGCCGCACATCGACACTCACGGTGGCCGGGCTGCTGGTTACGTAACCGTCATTCACGGTGAACGTGAAACTGTCCGGGCCTTGGTAGCCCGTGTCAGGCGTGTAGCGGACGGTGCCCGCGGCGGAATCGAAATCACTCAAGCTGCCGTGCACTGGCGGCGTCACGATCGCGAACGCGAGCGGGTCTTCGTCCGGATCCGTTGCCTGGAGCGTCAGCCACGACGAAAGCCCGTAATAGGCCAGGGCCTCATGGTCTGGCGCGACGGGCGTTTGGTTGAAGAATTCGCAGCGATACCCGACTTCCGCGTACTGAATCTCCAATTGCCAGCACAGCAAGGTGCCAATGTCCTCCAGACTCGTGTCCGCGATCCGAAGTCGCCAGTTGCCCGCGAGGGGGCGGTTGGTCAGGACGTCCAACGGTTCGTCGGGCAGGAACGTTCCCACGTAGGGTGCGGCACCGTCGCGGATGCCCTGGCTCGCGGCATCGTCGAACTGGGTCCAGGCAACCTCCGTCCCGCAATCTCCCGTGCCGAGGTTCGCGCTCGAATCGCCGATGTGGCTGAGGAGCGTGACCGATGTGCCGTCGGGATGGCGCAACCGGATGTCCAAATCATCGAGCCAGGTGTGATCCACCCGCACCTTCGCTTTCACGCCGAGGACCATGCCGGTCACGGTGACCGGCAAGACCGAAGTCACGGAGCTGATGTCCGGGATGGGCAGCGGCACGTTCGTGGCCGCGAACACCCGGCTGGTGACATTGGTCACTTCCAGGCGCCCGACCGCGCGCGTAAACACGTTCGTGTACTGCCTCTCCCCCACGGTGGTGAGGTGCTGGAAAACGATCTGCTGGCCGCACTCGGCGTCCTTGCTCACCCGGTAACTGAAAGGAACCAGGTTCGTGGCAGTCGCGCCGGAAAGCAGCGGCGGGTAAGCGGCGTCGGCCTGCAACAGGCGCACCGCGGGCGAATCGGTGACGAGGCGCGCGGTCACGTTGGACACGCCCGGTCCGTCGGTGTTGCGCAAGACGACCTCTTCTTCGATCACTTCGCCGCGGTCCACGTCGCCGTTGCCGTTGCCGCTGGCGTCGCTGAACCGGGCTGTTTCCATCGCCAACAACGGCGTCACTGCCATCACGGCGGGCGTGAAGATCAGTGCGAATTTCTGCGGTTCCTCCGACGCCACGTCCGTGCCCGCGACCGCGATGGTCCACTGGCCAGCCACCACGTCCGTGTCCGCCAGCACCTGTTCGATCACGTTCACATGATCCTCACGAGTCCGCACGGCAGGCGCCGAGGGGTGCGCCGGGTCGAGCGTCCAGGGGTAATGCCGCGTGCCGTTCGGATCGGTCACGACCAGGTCCAGATCGTTGACCAGCGTCTTGGCGGCGTTTTCGGCGGCGGCCACGTCGTCCCAGACCAGCGTCACCTTCACCGAGGCGGTATCCGGTGGCACGTCCAGCGTATAGACCGCACTGTCGCCCGGCGCTACCACACCCACCAGCACCCCGCCGGAGCGCAATTGGTCCACCGCGTCCTTGACCTGGATGCGGCCGTAGCCGGTCGCGTAATCCGGCCCCGGTTGGTACCCGCTGCTGCCGTCGCTCAGGTCCGCCGCGGTATGGGCGAGCAAAGCCTTCACCATCGCCGGCAAGGGCGTCTGGTTGTTGTAGTGCGCCCGGTAATCCTCGATGAGGAGCGCCGCCGCGCCCGAAACCACAGGCGCCGCCATGGAGGTGCCCGCCAGGACGCCGTATGTCTCGTTCGGTTGCGTTGAAGTGATGCCGCCATCGCCGCCCGCCTCGTCGCCCGGCGCGACGATTTCGGGTTTCAGGCGGCCGTCGTCCGTCGGTCCCCAGCTGCTGAAAACGGTCATGGAGTTGTCGTCGGAGTTGATGGCTCCCACCGTGATCATGTCTTTGCCCGTGGCGGGCACGCCGATGGTTGAATAGTCATCGGAGGGACAACCGTTCTGGTCGCGACGCCCCCGTGCGTTGCCGGCGGCGAACACCACCAGGTAAGGGTCCCCGTAAAGGCCGGTGGCCAGGTGGTCATAGTCGGGCGCGGTGCTGGTGTAATCGCCCAACAGGTGGCAATTCCCGAAGAACTGGCTGAGCGTGAGACCCCAGGAATTCTGCGAGATCACCGCGTTGAAACGCTCCCGCGCGTCGCGATGCTCGTCGATCAACGGTCCCGTATCGACATCGTAGGAGATCAGCGTCGCGCCGGGGGCCATGCCCCGCCATTGAAACGGCGTGCCCCCGCGCGCCTCGCTGGCGGCTCCGCTGCCCACCAGCGTGCCCGCGACGTGCGTCGAGTGCGCATGCTTCTTCGCCGGCACGTCCGCCTCGCCTGGTTTCACGCGGCCGCCAAAATCCGGATGCGCGAAGTCCACCCAACCCGCGTCCCACATCGCGACCACGACGTTCGTGCCCGAAAGGCCATACGGCGCCGCTTGCGCGAGATAGGCCTGGGTGTTTGTGCGGACGCCGTCGTTGAACGTCTCCATCGGCGGTGGCACTTCTTCGATCCAGCGCAGCGCGTCGAGCGCCGCCAGCGATCCGACCGCGCCCGCCGCCAC
>JAKCAB010000383.1 GCA_021839785.1 bacterium
GGCCCGCCGCGGGTCGTCTTACGCTCACCCGACCTCCTGCGCGGGCGGCGTCATTTCGGCGGCCGCTCCTTCCGGCGCCGTGGTCGTCTCCGCGGCCTGCATCATGCGAACCGCCTTCAAAGCGCGGACGCTAGGACGACGCACGCGGCGTTTCCGACCGTTTCCGCTCGGCTTGGCCTCGGTCGCTTTCGCCGGCGGCCGCGCGACCGCCAACGCCAGCCCCAGCGAGCGTTCGGCCGCTCGAACCAGCGCCTGTTGCCGATCGCATTCACGGCGCAGTCGCTGGTTCTCCCGCTCCAATGCCGCCAGTCGGCGCGACGGATCGGGCTGCGGACCGCGCGGCGGCGGTTCGCAGGCCGCCAACAGGCCGGCCAACGCGCGTCGCTCCAATTGGTAGTAGCGAGGCAGCGACGTTTCCAACGCTTGCGCCGCCTCGCTCGGTCGACGCACTCCGGCCAGCACCTCCAGAATGGCCGCCGCCTGCCGCCGGGCTTGCACGCTGCCCGGAAGCGCAGGCGAAGCGGAAGCAGGCGTTTTGCGACGGACTGACGCGCGCCGCGGAGTTTTTTCGGCCGTGCTCATGAGGCGTCTCCTGTCGCTTCCGGCGCCGAGCCGCCGCTTTCGTCCGCAGGCGAAGACGGCGATTCGTACCAAGACACGCCCGGAGCGGGAGGCTCGGGCAAATCGTCGCCGCTTTCCGGCGCACCGTGGGGACAGACGGTCTCGGGCAGCGGTTCCGAAGTCTCTTGCTCGCGCGACTCCGGCGGACCGACTAACTCGACTTCCTGCCGCGGCTGACCAGGCCGAGTCAAAAACACGCGCTCGCCTTCGGCATGCACGCTGAACGGCTGGCCGGCCACCTGGCCCGTCACGTAGAACGGCGGACGCGGCACGCCTTGCCGCGCCAGTTCCAAGGCGTTCGACGCCACGCGCTCACGCAACGTCGCGAGCACCGTCGGCGCCGCATTAAAGAATCGATCCGCAGGCGTTAAACCGTCCAGCCCCTGATGCGGACGCTGGAAGTTGTAATGGTCGATGAACAGGCCGATCCGCCGCCGGGCGTCTTCCAGATCCAAGAACACGGCTCGTTGCAGACACTCGCGCCACAGCGTGCCCCAAAAGCGCTCGATCTTGCCCAGCGTCTGCGGATGCTTGGGACGCGAGACGATCTGACGAATCCCTTGCTGTTCCAGTTCTCGGCTGAACTGGCTCTTGCCGCGCCAGGTTACGTACTGCGGACCATTGTCCGTCAAGATCTCGTCCGGCGGACCGTAGGAGGCGATCGCCGCACGCAACACTTCCAACACCAAAGCGCCAGAAGCGCTGGCGTGCAATCCATAGCTCACCAGGAAGCGGCTGTGGTCGTCCATGAAAGCCACCAAATACAACCGCCGATTTTGACGTTTGAGCACGAACGTGAACAGATCCGTCTGCCAGAGTTGGTTCGGCTTGGCCCGTTCGAAGCTCCGCGGCTTGTCGGGATGCGGCCGGGTGACGCGCTCCTCCATCTGATAGCCGGCCTCGTGCAACACCCGAGCCACCGCCGCCGAACTGGCCGCCATCGCCGGCCCGCGCAGCAACTCGTCGCTGATCCGCTGGCAGCCCCAATCGGGATGCAGTTGCTTGAGCATCACGATCGTCCGCTTGGCGACTTCCGACAGCCGGCTGCCGGTCGAGGCGCCCCGCGGCTGCTCCATCAGCCCGGCCGGGCCTTGCTGCGAGAAACGCTTCTTCCATAGATAAAGCGTGTGCTTCGACAGCCCCACCAACGGCGCGAAGTCGCCGGCCGGCAGGCCGCTGCGCTGCCAAGTGTCCAGGATCAGCAGCCGCTCTTGCGGCGAGAAAGCCAGACGCACCTCATCCGGCTTGACCAGCTTTCGCCCCCGCCGCCCGTCCCAGCCGACGCGGTTCTTGGGCAACTCCACGCCGGAGCCACGAAAGGACGGCCCCGTCGGCCCGTCGGCCGGCGTCGGCGCCTGGACGCCCAGCTCATCCCACGCTTCGGCCGCGACTGATTCCGCGCTGGCGCCGCTGTCATCGCTGGCGACGCCATCATTGCTAGCAGTGGTTTCTTCGGCGTCCCACTGCCAGGCATTGCCCGCTTCCGGCGCACGCCCAAAGCGGTTCTGTTCTTCGCCGCGATCCTCGCCCTGCGAATCCCCACCTTGATGAAACTCAGATGACATCTCGACCTTCTCCTGCGGCCATGTGGCCGCCGTTGGGAGAAGGCCCTTGCTCCACTCATTTAATCGGTGCTAGCGGCAAAGATTTTGCGAAATGGCACAAGAGTCGGTGATCTTGATCGGTAATCCGGGAACCGGAAAGACGCACCTGGCAACGGCCTTGGCGATCGAGGCTTGCCACCGCGGCTATCAAGTACGGTTCTATCGGGTGACGGAACTGGTCACGCAGTTGATGGAAGCCCGCGAGGAACGTCAACTGCTGCGCATGAAGGCCCAGTTGGCCAAGTTCGATCTGTTGGTTCTGGACGAGCTGGGCTATGTGCCGGCCAGCAAGCTGGGCGCCGAGTTGCTGTTCGACGTCATCAGCACGGCTTACGAACGGCAGAGCGTGATCGTGACGACGAACCTGCCGTTCGGTCAATGGACGGAGGTGCTGGGCAGCGAGCGGTTGACCGGCGCCGTGCTGGATCGCTTGACCCATCGCTGCCATATCTTGGAGGCGACCGGCGAAAGCTATCGGCTCAAAGACGCCCGTCGGCAGCGTGAAGAGGAGGCGGATGAGGCCGAAGACGAAGAACCGTCGCCACCAGACTCTTCGCAATAACCCCTGCGACCCCACTCCTCCTCCGGAGGAGGAGTGGGGGGAAGTCTTTCCTTACCAGAAACCGTTAGTAAACTAGGACCCTATCCCCCTTCCGAGCGCTGCACTTTTCAACCGCCAAGCGCTGCACTATTCGAGCGCCGTTCACAGGTGAAGTCGCCGCACGACCAACTAACCTGCCCGTCGGTCGCGTTGTGGATCGTCAGATGCTCGGCGCCCCAAACCAGGATCGATTCCTGCCCCTGGTGCTCGATGACGAGCGGCGTGGCATAGCCGTGGTCGCATTCGGTGGGGGTCGAGTAATTGCGAGCGACCTTCCAGGCCAGTTCGCCGGTCTGTTTGTCGAAGGCGGCCAGCCACGACTCGCCATGGTGCATGCGAGCCATGATGACGTATTTGCTCGTCAATACGGGCGACGTGCCATGATCCCAGAACAGCGTGTCTTTGCCGAACCGCTCCACGAGGTCGGTCTGCCAACGCACTTTCCCGTCGAGTTCTACGGCTGCGAACGC
>JAKCAB010000589.1 GCA_021839785.1 bacterium
AGCCCGGCGCGAGCTGGCCCAACTCAAGACGCACGCCGACGACGGCTCCCCCGTCAATGGTCTGGCCGTCGTAGTCCACCAAATCCCAGCGATCCACCGTGCCGGGGGGCGGGGACACGGCGACGAGTTCGCCGGCGAGGAACACGTTGCCCGGGTGGTCACGTTGCGGGACCGGCAGTGGCCTTTCTGCGGCGCGGATTGCGTTGAAGGACAGCAAAGCGAGCGCAGAGTAAATTCGGAGAAAGTTCGCGAAGTTCATGGCTGGTTGGCAGGTTAGGGCAGGCCGCCTTGCCGCGCCAGCCGCGAGCGGTGCGGGTTGTTGCACCGGTCGGGAAGCGGGAGTGCGGCTGGCATTGCCAAAAGCCGGTCTGGAAACCGGCGCTCCCTGCGCCGGTGGGGTTGCCGCTCCGGGCAATACGCGGCTACCGGAAAAAAATCAGCCAGGTCAGCACCAGTACGGGCAACAAGAACGGCAGGGTGAACCGGAACACGTAGCCGAGGAACGTGGGCGCGTGCGCTTTCTGGTGGTCGGCGATGGACTTGACCATGAAGTTCGGACCGTTGCCGATGTAGGTGCAGGCACCGAAGAACACCGCGCCAACGCTGATGGCCACGATGAACGAGTTGCTCGCAGGATTTCCAAGCAGATAGCTCAGCTCGATCATTTCATTGCTCACCGCGCCGGAGGCAAACGCCTGCGGGAAATATTTCTGCAGCGCGGCGAACGTGTTGGCGACCTCGCCAGCGTGGGCGCCCGCGACGCTGGCCAGATCCGCGCCGTGGGTGCCCACCAGGTGTTGGACCTGCGCCACGACGTTGGCGTCGATCTGACCAAACACCGCACTGAGGAAACTCAGGTAAGTCGGCGCATTGTCGAGCACGCTGGACAGCAAGCCCGCGCCCCAAAAGTAGAGGCCCGGCGTCGCGACACCCACGCGCCCGGCGTTGGCCTGCAACCAATCCAGGGCCGGCAGCATCGTGGCGAAGATGCCGATGAACAGGATCGCCACTTCCTGGATGGGGTGGAAATTGAAGTGGTTCGCTTCGTGAATCGCGCGGCGCGTCGTCAGGTAAGATCCCGCGGCCGCGGCCACCATGATGGCCTCGCGCAGGAAGGCCGGCTGGTTGATGAACACCGCCACCAGGATGACACCTAGAAAGACAAGGTTGCCCAGGCCTTCAAAGCGCCACCGGTCGTGCGCTTCGGCCAATTCCGCACGCACCTGTTTCGGCGCCTTCAGATAGTTGCGCCAGTCCAGCACGCCGAACACCGCCAGCAATCCGATTACGGCCACGGCCCACATCGGCCAGCAATGCTCCGCCACCCACCAGAACGGAATGCCTTTGAGGTAGCCCAAAAAGAGCGGCGGATCCCCGATCGGCGTCAGGCAGCCGCCGACGTTGGACACGATGAAGATGAAGAACACGACGTGGTGCGCGGTGAGCCGGTACTTGTTCATGCGCAGCCACGGGCGGATCAACAGCATCGAGGCACCGGTGGTGCCGAGCAGGTTGGCGATCACGGCGCCGATAAGGAGAAAAACCACGTTTGCGAAGGGCGTGGCCTCGCCTTTCACCGTGATGTGGATGCCGCCGGAAACCACGAACAGCGATCCGATCAGCGCGATGAAACTCACGTATTCATGAGCGACGTGGAGCACCCGCTCGGTCGCGTGCAGGCCGCCCAGGTAGTACACCAGCGTGACGGCTCCGAGCCCGAGGGCGACCTTGGGATAATGCCGCGACCACCAATCGGCGAAGCACAGCGACGCCAGCGCGATGGCGGCCAGCAGCACGCCAAACGGCAGGATCATCCAAGGGTTTGGGTTCAAGATGGCGTCGTGGGCCATCCGCAAGGCTAGAAAGCGCTCCCGGCGCGGGTCAAATGCATTTGCCCCGGCCACCGGGATTCAGTTGTCCGCAATCGCTCTGTTGCTCGCCAACGACGGAAGGGTCCGCGCAGACGGTGCCGGTCTGGTCCACTTTCGATTGGCACCGCGCGCGGTTCATGCGGCCTGGGCGAGGAGCGCCGCGCTGCGCCGGAGAATTTGCGCCTGCCGGTCGGCCTGCCGCCGGGCCGCGGTGACCTTCTCGTCCGCCAGCGCGGGCAGGACCAGCAGCGGGAACGGCGTGGCCCAGGCCAGCGAGGCGGCGTCGTTCAACGCGCGCTCGATGGCCGGCCGCAACGGGGCGTGCTCCGGCGCCCCCGCATACTGCCGGGCCAGCCGGTCCTTCAAGGCGGCCAGCCGGGCCTCGCGCTCCGCCCGCGACAATACGACGGGCTTGACCGTGAACCTCGTCGGCCGCGCAAACCGCGCGGTCAACCGCTTCGCTGTAGTCTTCATGTTTGTGTTCCTGTTTCCGGCGGGCCCGAAATGTCCCGCCTTTCCCAAACGAAAACCCCACAACCGCTCGTGGCAGTCGTGGGGTTTCTTGACCATCGGTTCTTCCAGTTCAGAAGATTCCCCCCACGACACTCCGCTGGCGGCGGAGACAGTGCGCTTTCCGCGCCCCGCTCCGGGCACCCCACAGACACGGCATTGACGGTCTTTGTTTCAAACGGACAGCACCTTTGCACGGGTTTGGCCTTTGTCAAATTGCGCCGGGAATCCGCCTCCAGAAACTCCTTGCCTTTGGCGCCTGCGCCGTGAAACTGCATTCACCATGAAACGCCTCATTCCCCTCTTGCTGGGCTCCCTCATGCTCATTGCCCTGACTGGCTGCGAGTCCATGCAATTCTCCAAGTTCAGCGGCGAGCAGAAATCCTGGCCCACCGGCAACGCTTTCACGGAAGGCGCCTACGCCGTGCCGGTTTACCGGGGCTGGCCGGAAAAACCGTACGACGTGATCGGGCTGGTTCAGTTCAACCAACCGGGCATTGACTGGAACAAAGGGGACGAAAAGCAAGCCGCCGAGTTGGCGCGACGGGCCGGTGGCGATGCGATCATTCTGCTGCCCAAAGGCTATGACCCTTCGCCGACCACGTCCGCCCTGCGTCAGCAGCTTGGCATCACCGGCCAAGAGACGGTGGCCTTGGCGGTGAAGTGGAAGTAAGGCGCCGCATCGAAGGCAGGGTGGATGGCCGTTTGCCCGGTCGCCTGCCTTCGTTTGGAACCACGGTGGATTGATGCGCGCGCGACCAGGCCGGCAAGCCACGTTGGCAACCAAGGGCGCCGCCGCGCGCCGAGGTTGAGGCGCCCGGCCAAATCCGCTTTACACCCCCGCAACGTCGGGTAACGCTGCCGGCATGATCAAACGCCTTGCGTCGGCCGGCTGGGGGCTTGCGCTCCTGC
>JAKCAB010000043.1 GCA_021839785.1 bacterium
CCCACGACAGCGGCACCGCGCCGCGCGCCGGGTCGCGCCACATGCGCGGCAATTCGCGGTACAGCCAGGCGGCGGAGTCGTAATCGCCGACGTAATGCGCCACAAACCCGCGCCGCGGAATGCGCCCGGCCGCGTCGAGCACGCCCCGCGCGATGAGGCTCTCGCGGGTCGGCTTCGCGGGTTGCGGGTAGCGCGGCTTGAGCGGGTAGTGCTGGTAAAACGAGGCATTCGCCATCGCGCCCAGGCCCAGCGCATCCGCGTCCATGTAGGCGTTGAAGCACGACAGGATTTCCGCGTAGCGCCACTCAGTGGCGACTTCTTCGTGGTGGCCGCCCGCCGCCCAATTGCCGTCGCGATGGCGCGTGTACTTGTAGGCCCACGGCACGAAGCCGGCGACGTGGATCGTACCGTCGCCGCCGAAGCGCTCCCACGCCGCGCGCAGCAGGCGTTTGAGCGTGGCCACGTCCACGCCGGATGGCTGGCCGGGTTCGTCCACCGACGCTTCATCGTCCCAAACACCGAGGTCGAAGAAAACGCCCCGCCGCGCGATGACGAAGTCATGGTTCGACAGCGTGTGGTTCTCCGGCCCGGCCGCGTTCCAGCAGCGCAACCAGAAGGCGTCGAGGTAATAGCCCAGGCAGTGTGGGTTTGCGCGGCCGGTCTTCACGTAGTTCTCGATCAACCACGCATAGGCGTCGCACTTGGCGCTGCCGGTCGAAGGCAGGCCCGTGCCGGGAACCGTGCCCGCGCCGGTAAACAGCGGACCGCCGTCGGCCCGGCGCAAATCCACCTTCACCGCCAGGCGCGGGCCAGATTCGGTCAGCTCGCGAAACAGCGAACCCGCGGTGGGGTCGTACCGGAGCGGAAGCAGGTCGTCGCAGCCGGCAATGGTGGAGGCGAGGTTCGACGTGGCGGGCACACGTTCGTCCCAGACCACGGCGCCGCGATAACAATCGCGGAAGCGGCTGAGCAAATCGGCTAACGTCGCGACGCGCTCGATCGGCCGCCCCGCCAGCCAGCCGCCCGGCTGCGTCATCTGCTGCCACCAGAAATCGTCCGGGCTGGGAAGATAGCGCACGAACAGTCGCGACGCGGCGCGATTGGCCAAGCCTTCCAAGGCGGCGAGCAAGTGGGTTTCGTCCCAAAACCGGCGGCGCTGGACTTCGTCCTTGAGGTCGAGCTGGAACAGCGGCGTGGCGTCGTAAAACACGATCGGCGCTGGGGCCGCCCGCAGCCGCGATGGGCCGGCGACCGCCAGCAGGAGCAGCAGACAGCCCAGCCGAAAAAGCGTCCCGGCCAGGCGAGTTGCGAAGCGATGGACAAGCATGGGCAGCCAAGTTCGCAGGCCGATCGCGTGCGGGCAACGCGAATGCGTTTGCGGGCACACGCACGGCCGAAGCACTCGTTCTCAGCCCGGCTGAGCCGCGAGCGCGACAGTCCACGCGGAAAGCTCGCTGGCATTCGTCCAGAACCGCTGGCATGTTTCGCGCGTTCGGAAAGGCACCGCATGATTCGCTGGCGTTCGATCAGTCTCAACCGTGTCCTGGCGTCCGTTCTGAGCGCGCTGACCGCAGGCGCGGTTTGCCGCAGCGAGGGCGCGCAACCGCCCGCGAGGCTCGCGGATGTCCAGCCTTACCTCCGCCCCGTCAAAGGCACGAACGGCGTGACCGCGCTCGAGGTCGCATTGCGCCGCCTGGCGCCGGTGCGAGGCGCCGGACCGGCGATCTGGATGGTGGCGGTGACGCACATCGCGACGACGAATTATTACGCGCAACTCCAGCGGTTCCTCGACGCACAACCGCTGGTTTTGTACGAGGCCGTGCGGACCGAGGAGGGCCGGATGCCCAAGCACCGGGAAGGCTATTCGCTCCAGGCGGACCTCGCCCACGCGCTCGGACTGACGTTCCAGCTTGACGAGATCGACTACGACCGCCCGAACTTTCGCAACAGCGACCTGAACCTTGAACAACTCACGCGCATCCTCGCCGCCAACACGAACGCGGTTTCCGAACCCGGCGCCGGCGAAGGCCAGCCCGCCGCCGGCGCGGTCGAATTCGGCGCGCTGGTGCAGGCGATGAGCGGCGAAGGCCTCGTGGGCGGCCTGGCGCGTTTGGGCGTGTCGGTGCTGGCGTCCAGCACCCGACTCCAGGCCGCGACGAAGGTGGCGCTCATCGAGGTGCTCGGCCGCTTGCCGAACGACCTGACCCAAATCGCCGGCCTGCCCGCCGGGATGCAGCGGTTGCTGCGCGTGCTGGTCGAAGAACGCAACGAGGCGGTGGTGCGCGACCTGCGGGCGGCGCTGGCCGAAAAGCCGGCCCCAAAGTCGGTGGGCGTGTTTTACGGCGCGGGGCACATGGCGGACCTGGAGTTCCGCGTCTGCCAGGCGCTGGACTACGCGCCGATCGAGGACCGCTGGCTGACCGCTTTCGACGTGAATCCGCGAGCGCTGGGGATTTCGGAATTCGAAGTCGAGCTGACCGCACGGATGGTTCGGCTGCAGATGCAAGGCTTGGAGCGGACGATGTCCGAGCCCGACCCGACCGCGGCAACCAACCGTCCGCCCCCGCAGCCGGATCGGCCGGCCAAATCCGAGCCGCAATGATGCGCCTTTGGGCCGCCGCCGCGCTGGGACAACCGCCGCGCCCGCAGGCCGGCAGTCAAATCGGCTGGCGGCGGAAACGCCATTTCAGCAAGACAACCAAGGCCAACGGCCTTTTGCCTTGACCCTCGCAAACCCGCATTTGATGCTCAACCGCGCGTCCGCACTATGAACAGCAATACTCTCAAGGCTTTCCTTGCCGCCGCTTGCGCCGCCCTCACGCTGGGATTTCCCGACCTCGCAAGCGCCTCGGATGCTCCCGCTCCAACCGCCCCGACCCACAAGGAGTACCCGACCATCGGCAGCATCGAGCGCCTGGCACCGGAGCTGGACCGCCTCATCGCGCCGGACGCGAAGATCCAGAAGCTGGCGGGCGGCTTTGCCTGGGCGGAAGGCCCGGTCTGGAATCGCAAGACCGGCACGCTGCTTTTTTCCGATGTGCCCCGCAACGTGGTGTTCGAATGGAAAGCAGGCGTCGGGACCCGGGATTACCTCTATCCGAGCGGCTATACGCAGGCGCACCGCCGCGAAGGCAACGACCGGGAGCAAGGCTCGAACGGCCTGACCTTCGATGCCGAAGGCCGGCTGGTGCTTTGCCAGCACGGTGACCGCCGGGTGGCACGGTTCGAGCCCGGCAAAGGCTTCGAGACCCTCGCCCAGTACTACCTGAGCCGGCGGTTCAACAGCCCCAA
>JAKCAB010000129.1 GCA_021839785.1 bacterium
ACTTAGCGCCGGCGGGCTGCTCCAGCGGAAGCGGCGGTTTCGCTCGCGGCGCTTTCTGCAACACGCTCCCGAAGCGGCCGAACAAGCGGCGGACGTGACCAACGCCCTGCCCGGGCGATCGGCCCGCTGCTCCAAATACGTCACCGGCCTCGAACGTCTGTCGGGCCGGGCAGAAACAGGGTTGCCACTCCCGTCGCCACACCTGACGCGAACTGGGCAACAGCCCTGAACCCACTCCGTCGAGTGCCGATGCCTCTGCCCATCCGGATTCGCGAGTCTCTGGCCGGCGCGCTGCCTGCCTTGGTTCTGGCCGCCACCGTGCTCGCGGCGGGGCTGCTTTGGCGCAACCTGTTGTTCGTTGCCGTCGCTGAACACGACAAAAGCGAACCGCCGCAAGTCCCGTTCGCCTCCACGCCGGCTGGCGCAAGTCAGTCTCCAACGCTCCCTCAAGAATCGTCACGCAATCGCAGCGCCGGCGAAGTCATCAACCTCACATCGGGTCTGGCAAAGGTGACGATCGCGACCAACGCAACGCAGCGGATCGTGCAAGGCGGACAGGCAACGCGATGAAGCTCGACGGGCAGACAATCCCGCCCGCCCGACACTGCCGCGAAGTGTGCCCCGCCCTCGCGCGGCAAGATCAAACCGCGCTTCCGAGCTATTGGAGGTCCAAGTGAGTTCCCAGCCTCGTTTGAGGCTACCGCGCCCTTCGAGGGCACACGATGCCGCCGGTGGAAGCGGTGTCCATTGCGTGGCGACGCGTCATAACTCTCGCCGTTTTTGTCTGTCCTGTTCTTGGGCAGCGGCAGTCGAAGCTCCGAGAATCAGGCTGGTGCCGCAGGCGGGGAACCGCCGCGTTCAGACTCGGGCTCGAGGATGTCCAAGATTCCACGGGCGACGAATACCTGGCCGTAAACCATGCCGGGAATAGGCTCGATAATCCCTGCTTCCTGGAGTTTGCGAACGTTCAGTTGGGCCGCACGAAAAGTGACCGCGAGCGTTTCCTTGGCGCGGCTGAAAGTGAGGTAAGGCCGGTTGAACAACTCATCCACCAGTCTGAGAGTGAGGGCCGAGGAACGGACCGACTGCAGGCGGGCGCGGTAGTTCTTCCACAAGTCGAGCAAACGCTCGGAGCGCTGAACCGCATCGCGCGACTGCTCTGCCACTCCGCGCAAGAAGAAAGAAACCCATTCCAACCATCTTCCGTCCTGGCTGACGGCGAGCAGCAGCCGGTAATACTCCGCGCGCTGCCGCTCGAAATAGGCGCTGAGGTAAAGCATCGGCTGGGGCAACACTTTCTCCGAGCAGAGCAACAATGTGAGCAGCAGGCGGCCGATCCGTCCGTTGCCGTCCAGAAACGGGTGGATGGCCTCGAACTGGTAGTGAATCAAAGCGAGGCGCACGACCAGCGGCAGCGGCGACGGAGCGTGAATGAACTTCTCCAACTCGCCCAGGGTGTCCATCAGATCCTCCGGGGGAGGGGGCACGAACTTGGCCGCGTTCAAAGTACAGTTTGCTGGACCGATCCAGTTTTGGGAGCGCCGAAACTCGCCCGGCGTCAGGTGTTCACCGCGTACGCCATGCATGAGTTCCCGGTGCATCTCGCGGAGCAATCGCAGGCTCACCGGCAACTCATCCAGACGTTTCAAGGCGAACTCGAGCGCTCGCACGTAATTGCGCACTTCTCGCACATCCGAATCGGGCCAGGACGACGCCCGGGCAGCCTCGAAAAAGAACAAGTCCGACAATGATGCCTGAGTGCCCTCGATGCGGCTCGAAAGCACCGCTTCCCGGCTCATGAATGGCCGGATAAGCAAGTGCGGATTCGGCAACGTGCGGCAGATGCCCGCCAACTCGCTCAACCCCCGGTCAGCCTCGGAGATTTGCCCCGCCAGTTCCCAAGTCAACTCCAACGGTGGCGGCAGCGGATTGGGCAGGAATGCCCAGTAACCGCGCTGGTGATTTACCAGCCGGCCCGACTTACGCTCCGTAAAATCAGAGGGTTGCATTGAATGCTACTCAGGTAGCACAAACCGTTTCAAAATTATACTTTCCCGTCAAACCGTATCACTGTCGTGGCAAACCGTGCAGATGCGTACAATTCCGGGCCAGACGTCTGGCCCGGATCACGGCGAGCAAGGTTCGGCAGCCCGTCGGTTGGAACAGATGTGTGCGTCAAGTTCAGCACTTTGGTCACGGGAGCCACCGAGGTAAAGCGCGCCAGCGTGGTTTGGACAAATGCGCTGCGGAAAGCCTGCTCGCACCGGCCGCTTGCGGTCAGCCGGGGAATCCCGGTTAATCCGCCGGTGCTCGCCCGATTCATCGAATGGTTTCCTCGCCCGCCAGCCGGCGCGCCGCGCTGTGGGCGACTGGGTGGCAGGCTCACCGGGCTGACCTGGATGTTGCTCGTCCTGGCCGGCTGCCAGACGCCCGCGCCGCTCCATTTCGACACGAACGAACCCGGTTGGCAGGTCCGTCAAGGTCAAGCCGTGTGGCGGCTACAGGCTCAAGCCACTGAACTCGCCGGCGAACTCGTGGTGGCCCGGCACCCCGACGGCCGCGCGTTCGTCCAGTTCGCCAAACCGCCGGTCACGCTGGCATCCGCAACGCAGAGCCGGGAAACCTGGCAGTTCGCACTGCCGCTCCAGCGCCGGTCCGGCCGCGGTCATAATCCGCCCCCGCCGACGGTCGTTTGGTTCCAACTCGTCCGCCTCCTGCGCGGCGAATCGACCGGCCCAGACTGGCGCGGCGAGCGTTTCGCCGACGGCCGCTGGCGGTTGGAGAACATCCGCACCGGCGAAACGCTGGAAGGTTTTCTCGGACCGTGACTGCGCCGCGTGAACAGTCCACGCCGTCGCGCCGCTGGCTTTGGCTGCTGCTGGCCGTGCCGTTGGTGACCGGCCTGATCCGCCTGCGGTTTGACGCGCAAGTGCTGAACCTCCTGCCCGCCGACCTGCCGGTGGTGCGCGGCCTGAAGCTTTACCAGGAGCACTTCCAATCCGCGCGGGACTTGATCGTCACTGTGCGGGCCGCGGACGCAGACCGGGCGACCGCCGCCGCGCGCGCGTTGGCCGAAGCGCTGCGAGCCGAATCGAATCTCGTCGCGAGCGCGTTTTGGCAACCACCGTTCCAGGAAAGCGCCCGCGAAACCGGCACGTTGCTGGCGTGGCTTTGGTTGAACGAGCCGCCGGAGCGCTTCGCGGAAATGGCGCACCGGCTCGCGCCAGATCGAATTGGTGCCCTGCTCCGCGCTGCCCGCGAAGACCTCGCCACTTCGCTGTCGCC
>JAKCAB010000068.1 GCA_021839785.1 bacterium
CGGCCGCACGCGGGCCAGAACTTGAACTCGCGCAAGCCCGCCACCGGAAACGCCGCCTGTTCGCGCGAGTAAGGCCGGTCCCAATCGCTCGCCGCAAGCGTGTCCGCAGTGTGCGGCGCGTGCTTGAGCGGGTTGTTCTTCGCGTCCATTTCGCCGCGTTCGACGGCCAGGATCTCGGCGTGGATGGCGATCATCGCCTCGCAAAACCGGTCCAGTTCGTACTTCGACTCGCTCTCGGTCGGTTCGACCATGAGCGTGCCCGCCACGGGCCAGCTCAACGTCGGCGCGTGAAAGCCGAAATCCATCAGCCGCTTCGCCACGTCCTCGGCGGTCACGCTTTTGAACTGGCGCAAATCGAGGATGCACTCGTGCGCGACCAGGCCGTGGGCGCCCTTGTAGAGGACCGGGAAACAGGCTCCGAGCCGGCGCGCGATGTAGTTCGCGTTCAAGATCGCGACTTGCGTCGCCTCGGTCAGACCCGCGGCGCCCATGCAGGCAATGTAAACCCAGGAAATCGGCAAAATGCTGGCGCTGCCAAAGGGCGCGGCCGCGACCGCCCCCAAGCCCTGACTGGTGCCGAGCCGGCCCGATTCATGGCCGGGCAAGAACGTTGCCAGATGCGCCGCCACGCCGATCGGCCCCCCCCCCGGCCCGCCACCGCCGTGCGGAATGCAAAACGTTTTATGAAGGTTCAGGTGGCACACGTCGGCGCCAATATCGCCCGGCCGCGTCAGCCCGACCTGGGCATTCAGGTTCGCGCCGTCCATATAAACCTGGCCGCCGTGTGCGTGGATGACCCGGCAGATTTCGCGGATGCCAGCCTCGAACACGCCGTGCGTGGACGGGTAAGTGACCATCAGCGCCGCCAGCTTTTCGCAGTGTTCGGCGGCCTTGGCGCGCAGGTCCGCAATGTCGATGTTGCCTTGCGCATCGCAGGCCACCGGCGCCACGCGCAGCCCGGCCAGGACGGCGCTGGCCGGGTTGGTGCCGTGCGCTGAAGTCGGAATCAGGCAGACCTCGCGCTGCATCTCGCCGCGGCTGGCGTGGTATTTCCGAATCACCAGCAAGCCGGTGTATTCGCCTTGCGAACCCGCGTTGGGCTGCAGCGAAATCGCGGCCAGGCCCGTGATTTCCGCGAGCCAACGCTCCAGATCGGCGAACAGTTCGTGGTAGCCGGCGCTCTGCGCCGCCGGCGCGAACGGGTGGAGCTTCGCAAACTCCGGCCAGCTCACCGGCAACATTTCGCTGGTGGCGTTCAGTTTCATCGTGCACGACCCGAGCGGGATCATCGAGTGGCACAGCGAAAGATCCTTGGCTTCCAGCCGGCGAATGTACCGCAGCATCTCGGTCTCGGAGTGGTAGCGGTTAAACACCGGATGGGTGAGGAATGCCGAAGTGCGCTGGAGCGGTTCGAGCCCCGCGGCACGGGGCGCAAGGGCTGCGGGCTCGAAATCCAGCGGCTCGCCACCGTTGAACACGACCAAGAGTTCACCCACGTCCGCCAGGGTCGTGGTCTCGTCGAGCGCAATGCCGACCGTGCTTTCATCCACCGGCCGGAGGTTGATTCGATGCGCCTCGGCAAGGCGGTGAATCTCGGCCGCCTGCCGCTGGCCCAGCTTCACCGTCAGGGTGTCGAAGAAGGCGGCGTTGGTCACGCGATGGCCGATGCGCTCCAAACCCGCCGCCAGCACCGCCGTCAACCGATGCACCCGCTCCGCGATCGCGCGCAGGCCGTCCGGTCCGAGATAGACCGCATACATGGCGGCCATGTTCGCCAGCAGCGCCTGCGCGGTGCAGATGTTGCTGGTGGCTTTCTCGCGACGGATGTGTTGTTCGCGCGTGCCCAGCGCCAGCCGGTACGCCGGTCGGCCCCGCGCGTCTTTCGACACCCCGACCAGCCGGCCCGGCATCTGGCGTTTGAACTCGTCGCGCGTGGCCATGAAGGCCGCGTGCGGTCCGCCGAATCCCAGTGGCACGCCGAACCGCTGCGCGCTGCCCACCGCGATGTCCGCGCCGAACTCGCCCGGCGCCTTGAGCAAAGTCAGCGCCAGCAGGTCCGCGGCCATCACCGCCAGCGCGCCCGCCGCGTGCGCCCGCTCGATCAACGGCGCGTAGTCGTGAACCGCGCCGTCGGTGGCGGGGTATTGCACGAGCACCCCCAACGTTGTGGCATCGAACTGGAAAGCCTCCGCCGGCCCAATCCGCACTTCGATGCCCAGCGCCTGCGCCCGTGTCCGCACCACCTCGATCGTCTGCGGGTGACAATCCTCGGCTACGAGAAAGCGGTTCCGTTGTCCGGCCGCCTTGAGCCGGTGACACATCGTCATCGCCTCCGCGGCGGCGGTGGCCTCGTCAAGCAACGACGCGTTGGCCACCGGCAGCGCGGTGAGATCGCACACCAGCGTCTGGAAGTTGAGCAGGCTTTCGAGCCGGCCCTGCGAAATCTCGGACTGGTACGGCGTGTATTGGGTGTACCAACCGGGGTTCTCCAGGATGTTCCGCTGAATCACCGCCGGGGTGATGCAATCGTGGTAACCCCGGCCGATGAAGGAGCGGAAAACCTGGTTCTTCGCGGCCACCGCGCGCAGTTGCTGCAAGGCCGCCAACTCGCTCACCGCGGCCGGCAGGGCGAGCGGTTCCCGCCGGCGGATGTCCGCCGGCACGGTGCGATCCACCAGTTGGTCCAGGCTTTCAAGGTCGAGCGCGCCCAGCATGGCCTGCTGGTCGGTCGGACTGGGGCCGATGTGGCGGCGGACAAAACGATCGGGGTGCTCGAATGCCGACGCCTGTCCGGCGTCGGAAGCGGTAATCAATTGGGCCTCGTTCATCGGTGGTGACAGATCGGGTGCGTCAGCAAAGAGGCGGCAAAGTAAAATCCGCGCCCGGCAAAGCAAGCGGGTTCTCAGGATACGTCACGAATCTGCGGCCTGCCGCCGGTGCTCTAAAGCAGGTTCGCCCAGCACCAGCGGGGCTTGTGCCGGCCAGGGCCGCCGCCTAGTCTCGGCCCGTTGTCGCCACAATCTATAACCAAAAGCCCAACCCATGAAACGCCGCCTTGCTCCTTCCCCGGCCGGTGAATTCACCCGTCGCCAACTTCTCCGCCGCACGGTCGGTCTGGCCGCGGGCGCCTGGGCGCTAAATGCGGCCGGTCCGCTCGCCGCCGCCCCCGCGGTCACCAAGGGCCGCATCCGGCAGTCCATTGTTCAGTGGTGCTTCGAGCTGAACGGCGAGAAGTGGAACCTCGATCAACTTTGCCAGGTGGCCAAGGAACTCGGTTGCC
>JAKCAB010000806.1 GCA_021839785.1 bacterium
CACCGCGTTGGCGGACAAGCCGGCTTTGACCCGATCATCGAACGGCTTGAGCGTGACGAAGAAGCTGGCGGCGTTGGCCTGGTTGCCCAGGGTGACGAACGACAGCCCGACGATCTGAATCACATGATCGATGCCGGGCGTGTTCAACATGATCTGCTGCATCCGGTCGCTGACGGCTTTGGTGCGTTCGAGCGACGCGCCGTCAGGCAACTGGACGTAGGCGATCAAATAACCCTTGTCCTGCGGGGGCACGAAACCGATGGGTACCTGGCGGAAGCTGAACCAGGTGAGCGCGATCAAGCCCGCGTACAACACCAGGCCGAGACCGCAATGCCGCAAGAGCCGCCCCAGAGTCTTGGCGTAGGCTGAACGGCTGCCTTCAAAGACGCGGTTGAAGCCGGTGAAAACCCAGCCCACCGAGAAGTGAATCAGACGGCCGAGGAAATCCTTCTTTTCGTGGTGCGGTTGGAGCAGCAGCGCCGAAAGCGCCGGACTGAGCGTCAGCGAGTTGAACGCCGAGATCAGCGTCGAGACCGCAATGGTCAGCGCGAACTGCCGGTAGAACGCGCCGGTCAGACCGCTCAGGAAGGCGGTGGGAATGAACACGGCGGCCAGCACCAGCGCGATCGCGATCACCGCGCCACTCACTTCCTCCATCGCTTTTTGGGTGGCCGCGACCGGCGACAAGCCGAGGGCGATGTTGCGCTCGACGTTTTCCACCACCACGATGGCGTCGTCCACCACGATGCCGATGGCCAGCACGAGGCCGAACATCGACAGGTTGTTCAGCGAAAAACCCAGCAAAGCCATCACCGCGAACGTGCCGATCAACGACACGGGTACCGCCAGCAACGGAATAATCGACGCCCGCCAGTTTTGCAGGAACAGCACCACCACGATCACGACCAGGAACATCGCTTCGAGGAGCGTTTTCACGACCTCGTGAATGGACTCGCGGATGAAGATCGTGGTGTCGAACTCGGTGCGGTATTCCAGTCCGGGCGGGAAGTCTTTCGACATTTCCTGCATCGCCTTTTCCACCACGTCGCGCGTGGCGATGGCGTTCGAGCCGGGCAACTGGAAAATGCCCATGACCACAGAGGGGTGGCCGTCGAGGTAATCGCGGATGTTATAGTCGTTGGCGCCCAACTCGATGCGGGCGACGTCGCGCAAGCGTGTGACCTGTCCGTCATCGCCGGTCTTGAGGATGATGGCGCCGAATTCCTCTGGTGTGGAAAACCGGCCTTGGGTCTGGGCCGTGAGTTGGAACAGATTTCCGGCGGGCTGAGGCGGCTGGCCAAACACGCCGGCGGCCACCTGCACATTTTGCTCACGGATGGCGGCGACGATGTCCGACGCGGTCAGGTCGCGGGCCGACGCCTTGTTGGGGTCGATCCAGATGCGCATCGCGTATTCGCTCACGCCGAAGATGCGCACGTCGCCCACACCCGGCAGGCGGGCCAACCGGTCCTTCACGTGCAGGAAGGCGTAGTTGCCCATGTAGAGGTCGTCGTACTTGCCGGTCGGGGAAACCAGTTGGACCAGCACCGTGATGCTGGGCGATCGCTTCATGGTGGTGACGCCCAACCGGCGAACTTCCTCGGGCAATCGCGGCAATGCGGTCGAGACGCGGTTCTGCACCTGCACCTGCGCCATGTTCAAGTCCGTCCCGGTTTGAAAGGTGACGGCGATGCGCAACTGGCCGTCGCTGCTGCACGACGAGGACATGTACAGCATGTTCTCCACACCGTTGATTTCCTGCTCCAACGGCGTGGCCACGGTCGAGGCCACCGTCTCGGCGCTCGCGCCGGGGTAATTCGCCATCACGAACACGGTCGGCGGCGTGACTTCCGGGTACTGGGCGATGGGCAGGGTAAGCAGGGCCGCCAGGCCCAACACCACGGTGATGATCGCCAGCACCGCCGCGAAAATCGGGCGGCGGATGAAGAAATGGGAGAATTTCACGGCAGCGCGCGTTGAGGGTTTCAGCCGGGGTTCACTGGGCCGCGGTTGCCGCAGACCCTGCCGCGGGCGGGGTGGCTTCGTTCACGACCTGCACCTTGCCGCCCGGCCGCGCCATCATCAGCCCGTTGACGATCACCGCCTCCTTGCCGGTCAAGCCCGCGGTGACCAGGCGCATCGCGCCCTGCTGGCGCCCCACCTGGATGGGCTTGGGCTCGACGATTCCTGCGTCATTGACCGTCAAAACGAATTTGTTGCCTTGATCCGAACCGATCGCCACCGCTGGCACGAGCAGGCCCTTGACCGGCGGGCCGGCGGGAACCCGCGCGGTGGCAAACATCCCCGGCACCAGCACGCGGTCGGCGTTCGCAAACACGCCGCGCATCCGGATCGTGCCGGTCTGCGGATTCACGGTGTTGTCGAAGAAATCCACCCGCCCGCGGTGCGGAAAACCGGTTTCACCCACCAATGCCAGTTCGCACTCGAGCGCGGCGGGCTTTGACCCGGCAGCCTCGGTGGTTTCGCCGTTTTTGCGATAGCGCAGGAAGGCGGCTTCGTCTGCGTCGAAGTAGCAATAGACCGGGTCGAGACTTACCAGCGTGGCGAGCAACGTACCCGGCACCATGCCGCCGCCCTGGACGAGGTTGCCCACGGTCACCAAGCGGCGCCCAATGCGGCCGGCGATGGGCGCGGTGACGCGGGTGTAATCGAGGTTGAGTTGCGCGACCGCTTCCGCGGCCTTTGCGGCCGTCAACGCGGCCTGGGCTTCACGGAAGCTTTTGTTGCGGCTGTCGAGTTCCTCGACCGAGATCGCGCGCGTGCCCCGGAGAGTCTCGGCGCGGTCCAGATCGTTCTTGGCCAGTTCGAGCCGCGTCTCGGCAACCTGCCGCTCGGCGCTGGCACGGTCCAGCTCAGCCTGAAATGGCCGTGGGTCGATGACGAACAGCAAATCGCCGGTCTTCACCTCCGCGCCATCCTGGAAATGGATCGAGTCGATATAGCCGGACACGCGCGGGCGGACTTCAACCGATTCCACCGCTTCGAGGTGGCCGGGGTATTCGTCCCAGTTCGTGATTGTGGCGGTCTGCGGCAGCGCGGTCGTCACCTTCGGCGGTGGCATGGCCGGGGGCGGCTGCGATTGATGACAGGCCGTGAGACCGACGGCGGCCAGCACAGCGAGCAGAGATGAGACGGACGATTTTTGCATAAAGAGTGATAGTCCCAACCGACCATCCGCCGGTTCCCGCTACGATGACATGAAACGAAGCGGTTCAGACGGCGACGGTCTCATTGGCGGATAGCAGAA
>JAKCAB010000062.1 GCA_021839785.1 bacterium
CAAGAACCCGCGCCGGGCCGATTACTGGCAGCAGCAGGCTTACGCCGTGATGCTGGTCATCCGCACGTCGGAGGGCGACATTCGCTGGATGGACGTGAGTGCCTACCTGAACCGCGAAAGCGCCGGCGGGAAGACGGCGAGGCAGATCGTCTTCGCGGGCGAGCGGTTCGATGCGGTGAGTGTGCAGAATTGGCGGGAGCGGGTGTTGGGAGGCGGAGGGCGGACAGGATTCACAGGATTCACAGGATACTCAGAATCACGAAGCCAAAGCGGATTCGATCTTTATCCTGTCCATCCTGCTAATCCTGTTTTTGCCTCCCGCGCGGTGTGGGAACTGGCCTTCGGCAGATGGGTGCTGCTCCAGCCGGAGCGCCTCAACGCGTGCGCCCTGGCGGCGCGGCAGCACCGCCCATTCTTTCCAGCGCACGCGTTCCCCGCGCTGGAAGCACCTTCGCGTGACGATCGCTTTCTGCTACCAACTCGTTCATGTCCGAGACGCCCTTTCGCGAACCCGGCCGCCACACGCCAGCGAAGGGCGTCCACGTTTCGCTGGGCGGACCCAGCCGGGTGTTCCTCACCGTTTGCACGGAGAAACGCGAACGCTGGCTGGCGCAGCCTTCCGTTCAGCGCGCCCTTCACGCGATCTGGGAACACACTACCATCGCGTGGCTGGTTAGTGATTACCTGCTCATGCCGGATCATCTCCATTTGTTCTGTGCGCCGCGTGATCTGCGGTTCACCATCGAACGCTGGATCGGCTTCTGGAAAGACCGCTTTGCCAGGACGCATCCCGACCCCGGAACTTTTCAGGCGGGCGGGTTTCATCAGCGGCTGCGCAACGACGAAAGCTATGCGCAGAAGTGGCAGTATGTGCGAGAGAATCCGGTTCGGCACGGATTGATCGCGAAGGCTGAGGATTGGCCCTGTTTCGGTCGGGCGCATGAGATCCGTTGGTGATGCCGCGTGGCGGCGCGGAAAGTTTGGGCGGCGCGGCAGCACTGCCCTACCGGGCGAGGAAGGCGCGCGACGTCTTCGTTAAATCACCTCGCGGTACACGTCCGGGTGCGGGCGCGAGATCAGCACCGCGTTCACCAGCACCCCGGCGTCGGCGATGATCCGCCGGCCCGCGGCCATCGCGCTTTGCACCGAGCCGACATCGCCGGTCATGGTGCAAAACGCCTTTCCGCCCAGCGCCATGGCCAGGCGCACTTCGAGGAGTTGGACCGGCGCGGCCTTTGCCACCGCGTCGGCAGCCTGGATCTGCGTGGCGACGTTGAACGATTCGAGGATGCCCAAGGCGCCGTTCGGCTCCGGAGTTTGGGTGCGCCCCAGCGCGGTGAAGACGTCCGGGTGGACGTTCGCGAGCACAAACGAGTCGATGAGGCAGCCGTTCGCCACTTCGATCCCGGCGGTGACGGCGCTTTGGACCGCAGCGGCGTCGCCGCCGATCAGGACCATGTACTTGCCGGAGCAAATCGAGCGCGACAGCAGCAGGCGCACGTTGCCCGCCTTGAGCATCGTGTCCGCCACCTCGAAACCGGCGGCCACACTCGACAATTCGATCAAACCGATGGATTTCTCGCTCATGGAATTCTCTCCAAAACAACGCGGTCACTCACGGACACGACGCGCCCCGCGAACGGCGCGTGGACGGGCGCGCCCAAGGCCTTCTCGGGCACCTGGCCGATCATCTGCCCGGCACTGACGCGGTCACCGGGCTTGATGAGCGGCAGGTTCGCCACGCCGGCGTTTTGCTTCAGCGGCAACACCACGCGCGCCGGCTGGAAGTCCAGTGGTTGCCACGGCGCGGGGTGATCGTATTGCTGGACGTGGAGTTTGCGCGTCAAGGTCTTGATCGGCACGTGGCGACCGTCTTGCATGGCGTGGGGTTTCACCGTCATCGAGCCGGTCCACTTCAGGTTCGCCTTGCGCATTTCGGCCTTGGACTGGTCGCAAGCCTCTTTCGGGAAAAGCTCTTCGGGGCAGGCGTACAGCGTGCACAAACCGCACGAACAACACAGCGCGGCCCACTGGTTCCAATATTCCTGGCCGGTGGCGGTGAAGGCCAGGCTGCGCATGACTTGGTGCGGTTCGACGGCATAGCCCAGCAGGAACCGCGGGCAATACTCGGTGCAATACCGGCATTGATCGCAGGCCGATTTACCAATGGCATTCTGCGCGGTGGCCGGCTTGAGTTTGCGCTGGATGACATGATGCTCGCGCGGCAGGACGACCACGCCCGTGGCGGTCTTCGTGATCGGCGCATCCAGGTTCTCGGTCGTCTCCCCCATCATCAATCCGCCCAGGCACAACACCGGTTGTTCGGTGGCGAAACCGCCGGTGGCCTCGATCAACTCGCGAAACGTCGTCCCGACCGGGACGGTGACGGTGGTTGGGTTCCTGACCGCGCCGGCGAGCGTCACCGTTTTGTGCGTGACCGGCCGGCCGGCGTGGGCGGCGGCGATGTTCACGAAGGTTTCGACGTTGCAGACCACGACGCCCACGTTGATCGGGATGCCGGCGGGCGGGATCAGCCGGCCGGTGACGTTGAAAACCAGATCGTACTCGTCGCCGGCGGGGTAATAATCGCCAAGCAATTGCACCCGCACACGCGAGCCTTTGACCGCTTCCTGGCAGGCCTCGACGGCGTGCTTCTTTTTCGCCTTGATGGCGATCACGGCGTCCCTGGCTTCGACTGCGTCCATGGCCAGTTCCAGGCCGCGGACCAGGTCGCGGGCGTGGTGTTCCATGACGGCGGCGTCTTTGTGCAAGAGCGGCTCGCACTCGGCGCCGTTGGCGATGATCGTGTCCGCCTTCGAGGCCAGTTTTACGTGGGTGGGAAACCCCCCGCCGCCGGCGCCGACCACGCCGGCTTGTTTGACTTTCTCCGCAAGTGTCATGACGGGCGCAGGGTAACGAGGAAGGTGGGAATCACAACTCCATTTGGGCGCATCCCGGGTTTGGCGCGCGACCCGCCCGGTCGCACCCGCGGGATCTCGCCGACGATCTGCAAGAACGAACCTGGCGGGCGAACGGAGCGCGGCCGGGTCGCGGACGAGCAATTTCTGTCGCAATTGCGACATTTTTTGTGCAATGCAGGTGAATGGGGTGCGGCGGGTTGCAGACCACACAGCCGCGCGCCAGTTCGCTCAGGATTTTGGGCGGACCGGCGTGGTGGATTGATTCGCGGCGCCGGACGGCGCAGACTCACCGCATGTTCACCGCCGCCCTTGCCTCGCGCCTGCGATTCATTTCCAAACTGGCC
>JAKCAB010000282.1 GCA_021839785.1 bacterium
TCGAACCCGCAAAGAACTACCTACCGGAAGAACACTGAAACCCAAAAACAAAATAGCCATTGGGTAACACCCCTTGTGGCACAACGAATCCCCCTCCCGGGTAACAGTCACTTTTGGCGCACGGCGGAAGCTCGCCAATGGCGCTGGCGCCCGGCGCGAAACGCGATTTCCCAATTGCTTCGCGGCATTTGGGACGCTACCAGTGGCTCATGCAAACGCCTTTCATGGTTTCCCGGCGCAACTTCTTGCGCCAACTCACCGCCTCCGCCCTCGCCGCGCCTTTCGTCACACGCGGGTTGATGGCCGCGTCCCCCAACGGCAAGCTCCACCACGCCTCCTTCGGCGCCAACGGCATGGCCTTGGCGGACATTACCGAACTGGGGCGGCACCCCGCCATCACGGTGGTCGCGGCGGCGGACGTGGATTTGAATCGCACGGCGGAGTTCAAGAAGGCGTTTCCGCAGGCGCGGATTTACCAGGACTGGCGTGAGTTGCTCGAAAAGGAAACGGACCTCGACACGGTGAACGTTTCGACACCCGACCACATGCACGCGTCCATCGGCATGAGCGCCTTGCTCCGCGGCAAGCACGTCTATGGCCAGAAGCCGCTCACGCACGACCTGTACGAGACCCGCCGGCTCACCGAGGTGGCGCGAGAGAAGAAGCGCGTTACCCAGATGGGCATCCAGATCCACAGCGCCCGCGAATACAAGATGGCGGTGCGCCTGATCCAGGATCTCGCCATCGGCAAGGTCAAGGAGGTCCACACTTGGAGCAGCAAGAAATGGGGCGACACCGGCGAGATGCCCACCCGCACCGACCCCGTGCCGGCCGGGTTTGACTGGGACAAATGGATCGGCGTCTGCGCCCCGCGGCCGTTCATCGGCGACGGCTGGTATCACCCCGCCAACTGGCGCAAGCGGCTCGACTTCGGCACCGGCACGTTCGGCGACATGGGGTGCCACATCTACGATCCGGTGTTCAAGGCGCTCGCCTTGACCGCCCCGTTGAGTGTGCGCTCCGAAGGCCCGGCGCCGAACCAGCACAGTTGGGCCATTGACGCGGTCATCCCGTACGTCTTCCCCGGCACGCCCTACACGGAAGGCAAAACCGTCAAGGTGACCTGGTACGACGGCGACGCGCGTCCGCCCAAGGACGTGCAAGCCTTGCTGGGTGGCACGGAAATGCCCGACCAAGGCTCGATCTTCATCGGCACCAAAGGCGTGATGTTGCTGCCGCACATCGGCATGCCGGCGCTGTTGCCGGAAAAGCAGTTCGAGAACTACCCGCAGCCGAAGATCGTCGGCGAGAACCACTGGCATCAATGGGTGGACGCCTGCCTGGGCAAAGGCGAGGCTTCCGCGAACTTCGATTACGCCGGCCCGCTCACCGAGGCGGTGCTGCTCGGCAGCGTGGCGACCCGGTTCCCCAAGACGACGCTCGATTGGGATGCCAAGGCGCTCAAGTTCACCAACGTGGCCGAGGCGAATCGCTACGTGCGGCGCCGGTACCGCGCGGGTTGGGAAGTGAAAGGGCTGTAACCCCGCTTCCCCGCAAGTATGCAGTCAGAACGCTGGCTCGCCCTCACCCTAACCCTACCCATGAACCTCCCGGAGGCTGCGTTGATTTCCAACGACTTGCAGAAGAGGGGTTCAGGGGCACAATTCGTGAGCCTCGGCGGCTCATGGAATCTCTCCCCCCCAGGAGAGGGAACCCGCCGTCACCGCGCGGGCAAGACTTCCTGAACGGTGAAGGTTCTCCGGCACGGGGCAGATTCCTCCCTCTCCTTGGGGGAGAGGGCTGGGGTGAGGGCGAGCTTGAAGGCCAAAACGGCCGGGCTTCGGCTTAGCGAAGACGCATTCCGGCGCGCGCCAAGGGAGTCCTCCGTTGGCGCGCTTCTTATTTCGGCGGCGGCGGCTTCAGCAGGCTGTCCCGGCGCAACACCCGAAAGCGACTCTCCACCTGATAAGTCAGCGAATCCGCCCGGTTCGTAATGTCTGGCTCCACCGCGGCCAGGGTCGCCGACACGCGCGCGATGGTGTTGGTGATCCGGTCAAGGTTGAAGACGTTCGTGAACACCTCGCGGCAGCGCGCCTCGTAGAGCTTCTGGCCTTCCGGCGTGCCGAACACGCTCCAAGCCACCAAACCGCTCCAGCCCGCGTCCAGTTCCAGGTACGACCGCTGGAAAAGCTGATCCATCCCGTGCGGCAGAAAGACCGCCCGCCCGTCGCTGGGGCGGAAGTAAATTCGATAATTGTTGCGGTTCAGCGGGTAGCCGTCCCAGTCCACCAGCATGACCGACAGCGCGGCGTAAGTCGCGAAGTGATCCACGTCGAGCACCTCCTTGAGCCGCTCCCAACGCTCGGCTGGGTCTTGTACCTGCGCCACCGTGACCAACTTCTTCAGGTCGGACCGGTCGGCCGGTCCCTCTCCGGATTCGCGGTCGAGATCCTGGTCGATGTCGCGCACGAAACCGCCGTCGTAGAGATTGCCGTCGGCGCTGCCGAAAAAGATGCGGAGGAACTCGGTCTCGAAGGCCTCCTTGAGCACGTACAGGCCCAGCGGGCGGTCGTTGAGCCGCACCGTGGCCCAGGCCACGCGCGGTGTGGGCACGCCGGCGGCCCGGAACAATTCGCTGCCGAGGTACTCATTCAGGTACGAGCCATCCTGGACGGAGTTGTTCAGGTGAAGCCGCCGGAGGCCGAACAAGCGCCGGCCTCGCGCCCACTTGCTGAAGTGCAGCGTCATCGCCGGGCGATCTTCCACCGGACGAAAGCTCCCCGCCGCGCCTTTCAGTTTCAGGGCCACGTTCGTAAACGTCTGGCCGTTCACCGTCACCGTGGCGGCGGTGTACTCGCGCGCGTGCTCACGTAAAACGTCGAGGTTCGTCCGCCCAAGCTGGATCTGGAAATCGAGCACCGTCGGCTGGTCGAAAATCTCGCCGCCGGGAACGAGCGCCGGTTTCGGCACGTAAACCAGCGTCCGCGCTGGCACCTCTGCGGTCTGGCCCGCACCGGGTCCAACAACGAAACCGAGCCACGCCATCACCGCGAGTTGCGCGAGCACCGACCGCTTGGGGAACCGCTTCACGCGCGGGACTGTGGCGAACCGGCCCGGCGACGACAAGCCGCTTGCCGCGAGTGGCGACCTGCGGAACAACTTCGCCCTCGAACGACTCGACCCGCCCCAGGTGCGCTCGCTGGCTGATTTGGTGGATGCCGCTCTCCCGTGGCCGGCCGACGCCTCGGAAGTCTGTCTCGAATT
>JAKCAB010000338.1 GCA_021839785.1 bacterium
TGGTCCAGCCGGGGCACGTTTTTCCGCTGCGGAGCAAGGCCGGCGGTGTGCTTCAACGCGCGGGCCACACCGAGGCGGCGGTGGACTTGACCACGCTCTCGGGTTGCCGGCCGGTGGCCGTGATCTGCGAGATCATGAGCGACGACGGTTCGATGGCGCGCCTGCCCGAGCTGCGGCGGTTCGCCCGCAAACACAAGCTCAAGCTGGGTACGATCGAGGCGCTGATCAGCCACCGCCGCACCCGCGAGCAACTTGTCGAGCACGTCGAGACCGTCCGGCTGCCGACCGACTACGGCGAGTTCGACCTGCATTTGTACCGCTCGCGCCTGGACGGCCAGCACCACCTGGCGTTGGTCCGCGGCGAGGTGGCCGGCAAGCAGAACGTGCTGGTGCGCGTGCACAGCGAGTGCCTGACCGGCGACGTCTTCGGCTCGCGGCGCTGCGACTGCGGGCCGCAACTCCACCAGGCGATGCGCCAGGTCAGCGAAGCCGGCTGCGGCGTGATCGTTTATATGCGCCAGGAAGGTCGCGGCATTGGCCTGCCCGCAAAAATCAAGGCGTACAAGCTACAGGAAGGCGGCCTCGACACGGTCGAAGCCAACCTCAAGCTGGGTTACCCGATGGACCTGCGCGAGTACGGCTTGGGCGCACAAATCCTGACCGACCTCGGCCTGCGCACGATTCGCCTGCTGACCAACAACCCGAAGAAACTGGTCGGCCTTGAGGGTTACGGATTGGAGATCGTGGAACAGGTGCCCATTCGCGTGCCGCCGAATCCCCACAACGCGCGGTACCTCAAAACCAAACGCGAGAAAATGGGGCACCTGGTCTGACGCGCGCTTCCTCCCCTGCCCTGCCGGCTTTTCCACCATGCTCAAAGCGATGACTCCTCGTCGTGTCCGCGCCGCTGGCGGACGGTTCGCCATCATCGGCTCGAAATACAACCCGCGCTTCGCCGATGCGCTGGTGCGCTCGGCCCGCGCGGAATTGGAGCGGGCCGGTGCAACCGTCGAAATCGTGCGGGTGCCCGGCGCGTTCGAGATCCCGGTCGTGGCGGCCCGGCTGGCGCGCCGCGAGATCGCACCGTTCGACGCGCTCATTTGCCTCGGCGTGGTAATTCGCGGGGAAACCGCGCACGCCGACTTGATCGGCCGCGCCGTGACGGACGCGCTGGTCCGGCTCCAAATGGAATGCGGTTTGCCGGTGATTCACGAAGTGCTCCTGCTCGACAACGAGGAGCAGGCGCGCGCGCGCTGCTTGCCGAGCGGCCATAATCGCGGCCACGAGGCGGCACAAACCGCCCTGGAAATGGTGAAGTTGATGCGCCGACTTGGCGCCGCAAGCCTGTCTTCACCGATCACCGCCTGACGCCGAGGCCGGAAGGCCAGTTCGCGGGGCGTAGTTCGGCGGGAGCCGAAGTTCAGCGTTGGTTCAATGCCCACCAGTCGCGCTCACGCCGTTCAAAGACTCCGCTTTGCTGAACTTGGGCCAGTTGTACCCGTAGAAGGCGACGAAGGCGAAGCAGAACAGCGGCACGATGAACCCGCGCGACATGTCGTACTTGTCCGCCACGTAGCCCATCAGCTTGGGCAAGATCGCCCCGCCCATGATGGCCATCACGATGTAGGCCGACGCCTTTTTGGCGCGCACGCCTAGCCCGAAAATGCCCAGCGCGAAGATCGTGGGGAACATGATCGACATGAAGAAATAGCTGAGGAACACGCAAATGACGGACAGCCAGCCCAGCTTGAGAAAGACCAACGCGCACATCAGGACGTTCATCACGCCGTAAAGGCCCAGCACCTTGTGGGCGGAGCATTTCTTCAGGATGGCGGCGCCGGTGAAACGTCCCACCAGGAAGCACACGAATCCGAGCGACGCGAGATTCGCCGCGCCCTTGTCGCTGAGGATGGTCATGCCGGACGCGCCCGTTTCAAACCAGCTTTTCAACAGGTCGGCCGTGACTGACGCGGGGATGGCGGGCGTCTCGGCGGTCATGTAGTTGATGAAAAAGCTGAAGATGCCGGCCTGGGCGGCGACATAAAGGAACTGGGCGGCGACCGCCAGCACGAAGTGCGGGTGTTTCCAAATCGAGTGGGAGACGTTCGGCGTGGAATCGTCCAGGTGATAATCGTCCTCGGTTTTGATGTCGGGGATATAGGCAAAATAAAAGACCGCGGCGAGCACCACGACCACGATCGCCACGGTGAGGTAAGGAATGTAGAGGGTCTCGTTGCCGGTGCTCCTGCCGGCGGCGTCCTTGCCGTAAAAGAACATGCCGCCAATGATCGGGCCGAAAATCCAGCCGATGCCGTTGCAGGACTGCGCGAGGTTGATGCGGGTGGCCGCGTAACGTTTGGGGCCGAGCACCGTCGTGTACGGGTTGGCGATCGTTTCCAGGAACGTGAGTCCGGCCGCAATGGCGCAAACCCCGGCGAGGTAGCCGACAAAGGCGGTCTTGGCCGACACCGTCCCGGCACGGGCCAGGGCATTGATGTGGGTGGCGGGAACGAACCAGAACCCGCCCACAGCCACCAGCAGCAACCCGGCAATGATCCCGCCCTTGTACCCCAGCCGGCTGGCCAGCCAACCCGCCGGCATCGCCATCAGAAAGTAGCCCAGGTAGTGGGCGAACTGCACCCACGCCGACTGTGCCTTGCTGAGGCCCAGTTCGGTCTGAAAGTGTTTGTCCATCACGTCGATCATGCCGTTGCAGACCCCCCAAAGGAGGAACAGCGAACTGACGAGGATGAAGGTGAACATCAGGTTCTTCCCGTCATCCGTGACGAAGAGGCTTTGCTTCTTTGCGTTCATGATTTTCGAAGACCGAATCCACCGGTGCGTGTCCGCGTGCGCCGAACGGCCACCGCCGGGAAACTGCAAATCGAAGGGAGGCGCCTCGCACGGCTGACAACTTTGCCATCCAACCTGCCCGGCGAAAGAGATCTCGCGACCGGGTTGAAACAACGCCGGCGCCAGTTGCGGAGAGTGGGTCGTCCTCTGAAATGAACCACGCGAAAAGCCCGGTCGCCGCCGCCCCGCCAAGGCAGGCCGACAGCGCCCTTGCTGACAGCCGCGAGCAACGGGACAAAGTGCGTGGTCATTGGCGGCGATACTTAATGAGGCGCGCCGAACAGCGTCAAGCCAGCGATTTCGGAAGGTGGTATGGTTCTCCAGTTTGTGTGAAGCTCGGCGGAGATTTTGACGTCGTTGTGGATCGCTCAGCGCCGGCGAGCACCGCCTCGCGGTCAGTAGCGACGACA
>JAKCAB010000604.1 GCA_021839785.1 bacterium
CCCGCCCCGGCTCGCCTTCAATTGGGCGCGAGTCGAATCCGACGATTACCGGCAGTACATCGCAAATCTGCGCGTGATCGGTTGTCCCGAACGGTTGATCCGCGACCTGATCGTTCGCGACGTCGATGAGCTTTACGAACGCCGCGAAGCCGCCTTGCCGGCGCCCAGTCAGCCGCCTTGGGCCAACCGAGACAGCCGGCAAAAGGCGGACGCGCAGAACGCCCTCCCGCGCGCCGCACTGGCGGAGGAAAAGCGCGCCGTGCTCCAGGAATTGCTCGGCTTTCCTTGGGAGGGCGAGGCCATCCGGCTCTGCCAAAACGAGGAATTCGTCTGGATTCTGTTCGGCTTTCTCCCCGACGACCCGGCCATGAAAGCGCTCAGCCTGCCGAAAAGCTACGAACAGGCTTCCGAGCGCATCCGCGCGCAGGCGGATAACATCCTTTTGCCCGCGGACCGCGCGGCTTTGAACGCGCTCGCGGATCAGTTCGAGGCCGAACTGGCCACGTTGATCGGGCCCAGCCAGGTCGAAGAACTGGAGTTGCGATTCCAAGCCATCTCGGTCCTAAGCGACTTTCACCTCGACGATCTGGATCTCACCGCGCAACAAGCCCGCGAACTCGCGCGCCTTTCCCGGCTGATCAAAGATCCGATTCGCGAGGATTTCATCCGCGCCACCAACGTTTCCTCCGACGAGGAAGCGCACCGCCAGCAGGCTTTCAATCGCGAGGTCGCGAAGGTGCTCGGTCCATCGCAGTACGCCGAGTTCGAACGCGTCCAGGATGGCCGTTACCGCGAGGCGCTGAACTTCAGCCAGCAGCGCAACCTGCCGCGCCCAACCGCCGTCACGGCCTTCGAACTACGCCAGGCCGCCGAGGACGAAGCCCGGCGAATTCGCGAAACCCAAGGAGTCGAGCCAGCGACACAGCAAGCCCAGCTTGAAGAACTTCAACAGGTCACTGCCGCGGCCATGACCACGCTCCTCGGACCGCAAAACATGACCGAGTACCTGAAGCAGCCGGGCGCCTGGCTCAACGAAATCAGCAAACCGCCAGCCCGGCCATGAACGCGCGCCTTGCCACCACGCTCTCGATTGCGGCGAATGTGGCCCTGGCCGCTGCGCTGTGGTTTGGCCACGCCCGGCCGCGCGCCGTTGTGCCGCCGCCGCGACCGGTCCGCGCCGCCGCCGCCATCCCGAAGCCTGAACCAGCGCTGGTGCCAGCCCCAGCCACGCCTTCGCCGGCGCCCACGACCACGATTCGCTGGAGCGAAATCGCTTCGACGAATTTCTTCGCCTACCGCGATAACCTCCGGGCCATCGGTTGCCCGGAAAAGACGGTTCGCGACATCGTCGAATCCGAGATCGCCGCGCACTTCGCCCGGCTTCGCCGACCGATTCTCGACGCCATCCAGGTCCGGTTTTGGGACGCCGTGGCGAAAGACGGGAAGAATGTCCTCGAAGATGCCAACGACGCGTTCGACAAACTGAACACCGAGCGTCGCGAGCTGCTGGCCAAGTTACTGGGCAATGCGCCGGAGAACACGGCTGAAACCCTGACCGTCCTGCGGGAAGGCTGGCAGCGTCGGTACGCCTGGTTGCCCGCGGACAAGCAGGCAGCGCTGATTCAACTCGAAGAGCGTCACTGGCGCGAAGTGCGCGACCTGCAACAGCAAATCGCTCAGCGCAAAAACAGGGCTTGGACCGCCGAGGACCACACCCGCCGCCAGCAGATGGTTGATGCCTACCAGCGGACCCGAAAAGAACGGCTCGGCGAGTTTGCCGGCGAAGACGAGTTGCGCCATTCCAACGTCGCTAACTGGGCGGGGAATCTGATCGGGTTCCAACCTACCGAGGCGGAGTGGCGAGCCGTGGCGCAAGCACAATTGGACGCGCAGAAGGCGAGTTCCCAATCGGGTACGCAGATGGACCTTGGCATGATGATGCGTTACGGGATGCTACCGGTCGGTGCGAGCGTCCAGGCCGATGGGACGGTGGTGCTGGCCGACGGGACGAGGTTCAAATTCTCCCCGGGGACCACGCCAAGCTCGGCTCAGCCGGTGGAACTGCAGAGCCAGATCAATACAATCCTCGGCGCGGACCGTTACGCCGAGTACCAGCGCGCGCAAGACGTCGATTACGAACAAACCCTGCGCGTTACCCGCCGGCTCGGCGTGGCCGACGACACGGCCACTCAAGCCTGGGAAATCCAGCGCGCCGCCAGTGCCGCCGCCCAGCAACTCCGCGCCAACACCGGCCTCGACGACGCCAGCCGCCAGGCCGCGCTGGGTGAGGTCGCCCGCGAAGCCGACCGCTCCCTGCGCACCGCCTTGGGCGAGGCCGGTTTCACCACCTATCGCGAATACGCAGGCGGCTGGATGAAGGTCCTTACCAGCGGCCAGTGATCCTTGCCGGGTAACGTTCAGGTGCGCTTCACCCGCCGCCAGGCTCCGAAACCGCAAAGCCCCAAACCGGCGATCAAGGCATAGGCCCCCGGCTCGGGCACCGGCACGAGGAATCCGCGAATTTCACCTCCTGGCGCGAAGGTAGTATGGATGTTCAGATACGCTTTGCCGTCGCCCAAGGCAGCCGCGAGTGCCGCTTCCGCACTCGCGGCGGTTCCACCATTGGACGTGATGAATGACGAGTTGAAGCTCAAGGGATCGGTCAGGTCGAAGGTGTGAGAGCAAGTACCACTGGTCACACCAAGCGGAAACCCAGTGAAGGTTGGAAGCTGAGTAGCCACCCCGGCAGTCCCGGTGCCTGCGGTCGCGGTGGCCGCATGAATGTGCGAAGCGGTCGTGGTGCCAAGCAGATCGCTAAAGCTGACGATCACGCCCAGCATGTGCGTAACCGAATCGTAGGCCACCGTGGCAAGTCCAGTCCCCGGTGAAGCATTGGGGAGGATCTTCGGCGGCTTCCGACAACGAGGCGGGGGTGACAAGAACCGACGCGTGCCCGAGGCCGCTCAAGGCGACGATGGCTGGTAGCAGAAGCGTGGTTTTCATGGAATCGATTCGTGGTGGCTGGGTTTGGTGCGGGACGTGACCGTGATTGCGCTATCTGATTTAAGTTATTTCTATCACTGAACGTCCAATAAGGTAAGCACCGAAGCGGGCGCGTCAAGGGGACTTCGCGCCGAAGGCGCTTGGACAAGCAAGGGCAGGCGGTCGGTTTGAGCCAGACCGCAGTGACGGAAAAGGCGGGCGCTTGAAGCGCAAGCGGAGGCTGGCAAGCCGTTGAAAACCGCCCTTTCCCGTAGCAGCC
>JAKCAB010000504.1 GCA_021839785.1 bacterium
TTTCGGCAGCGGATGCCGGCCCCGCGAAGACCGCCGCGGGTCGCTCACGCGGCAGGCACCACGGCGCCCCCACCATCAGGATCAGGTCCATCAAGTGGGCCAAGGCAAAGGCGATCACCACGTCGGTCAGGACAAAGGCGTGGGTTGCGTAAAAGAACAACGCCGCGGCAACGAGGACACCTCCCGGCAACAAGGCCGCCACCGCCAGACGCCAACACCCGCCGAGACTCGCCTGGCGGTGCAGGGCCCAGACGTACGCCCGCAGGAACGGCGCGGCGCCCAAGGCGATGAGCGACCAAGCCAAGAGCAGACCGCCCACCGTTCCCCCCAGCACGCCGAGCCGCACGTACGGCCGCCAGGCAGCCCACACCGGCTCGACCGTGGGTTGGTTCAAAGCGAAGACCTGGTTCCGCGGGTAAGGCCACGTCCAATAGCCGAACAGCGAGTGCAGGCACAGTTCGGAGGCGGTGAATTCCAATTGCACGTCCGCGGCGTTGCCCGGCAGCGGCGCCACGCTCGGGTTGACCACGATGGTCAGAAACCGCGTGTCCGCGAGCGTGACCACGGCGTGGGTCGGCCACAAGAGCACGCCGCCCCGGATTTCACCGGCGGGCGGCAGGTGGCGCACCGCGATCTCGACGGCGGGAAACCAGGCGAGGCGAATGACGCGTTCCACGGTCCACCCCACCAACCCGGCCACCAGCACGCTCGCGAGCAGCAAACGAACGAAGGCCGGGCGGGCAAATGCCGCCACGCCGCCAAAAGTAAACGGCTGCCAGGCGGTCGTCAGCGACCGGCCGGGTGGCGCTGCGTTCATCCGGGACAGGCCCCGCTATTCGGCGGCGGGGGCGGCGGGCGCTTGCGGCCCGCCGGGCGGCGGTTGGAGGATGACCGGCACCGGGTAACGCAGCTTCATCACGTCGTCCACGAGCACTTCCACGTAATAGGCGCCGGCGACGGCGAACTCGAGTTGGGTGAACAGGGTGACGTTGATGGCGTGGTGGGTGGCGTCCTGGAGGGCGAACCGGACGTTGCTCTGGCGCAACACCGTGGTGCCGTCGGGCGCGACCAGGCGCACGGTTTCCGTGAACTGGCCCACGCCGGCCGTCCAGCGGTTGAAGATGCAAAGCTTGAACGCCTTGATGGGCAACTGCGGTACGCGGACGTAGCCGATGATGCCCACCAGGATGAAGTTGCCGGTGACCTCCTGGCGCACGTCTTCGCACAGCAGCGAAGCCTGCAGGTCCGGCAAGATACGAGTTGGATTCATGGTCGCTTCAGAATCGTTCTGGGCAGTCTGTCGTTAATCGCCGCGAAATCAAAGCGGAGAATTTTCGCCCATGGAAAAAGTCGCGCGGCGGCGCGCGGCGCGCCCAGTTCAGCGAGAGGTTCAGGCGAATTCGACGCCCATCTCGGCCGGGCACGGCAACACCCGGACAGTTGGCGGCAAATCTCGGCGGCGCGGTGCCGGAAAACGGTTGCGGCCGCGACCGGTTTCGGCCATTCGGTGGGCATGACTTCCACCACTCGCCGAATCCCGCGGCCCCGGATCGGCGTAATCATCCTGTCTGGCCTCGCCCTCGCTTTTGGACTGGCGCGTGGCGCCACGAACGCGCTCCCCGACCGCGGCACGCTGGTCCTGGACGCTGTGCCGAACGCGCACTTCCGCTTTGGCGGCGAGGTTGGCCGCCGCGTCGAAGCGAACTTGAACCACTGGCTGCTGTGCGCGCCCGCCGCGAATCCGGGAATGCTGGAAATGTTCCGGATGCGCGACCGCCAGCCGGCGCCGCAGTTGGTGCCGTGGGCCGGCGAGTTTGCCGGCAAGTATCTGATCTCGGCCGTGCAGGCGTTGCGGATGACCGACAGTCCGGCGCTGCGCCGACAGGTGGCGGGCTTCGTCGCCGAACTGATCGCCACGCAGGCCGCGGACGGCTACCTGGGACCGTTCCCGCGTGCGCAGCGCTTGCTGGGCAACTGGGATTTGTGGGGTCATTACCACGTCATGGAAGGCCTGCGGCTGTGGTACCAAGACACCGGCGAGGTCGCCGCTTTGCAGGCCGGTTGCCGCGCCGCCGACCTGGTCTGCCGGACTTACTTGGATCAAGGCCGGCGGGTCTTCGATGCCGGTTCGCCGGAGATGAACCTGGCCATCATTCACGGGCTGGGAACGCTGTGCCGGTTAACCGGCGAACCGCGCTACTTCCGTCTGATGCGCGAAATCGAGAAGGATTGGGAACGTGCCGGCGATTATCTGCGAACCGGCCTGGTTGGCTCGGAGTTCTTCGCAACGCCGCGGCCACGTTGGGAAAGCCTCCACGATCTGCAGGGGCTGGTGGAGCTTTGGCGCATCACGGGTGAGGCCCAATACCGTGATGCGTTCGTCCATCATTGGCGGAGCATCGCACGCTGGGATCGACACAACGACGGCGGCTTCAGCAGCGGCGAACAGGCCACCGGCGACGCCTACTCGCCCGCCGCGATCGAGACGTGTTGCACCGTGGCCTGGATGGCGCTGGGGATCGACATGCTCCGCCTGACCGGCGACGCCCGCGTGGCCGACGAACTGGAACTGAGCACACTCAACGCGGCGCTCGGCGCCCAGCATCCGTCGTGCCGCTGGTGGACCTACAACACCCCGATGGACGGCGTGCGGGAAGCCTCGGCGCACACCATCGTTTTCCAGGCCCGCCCCGGCACGCCCGAGTTGAATTGCTGCTCCGTGAACGGCCCACGGGCGCTCGGCATGCTCAGCGACTGGGCGGTGATGGCGGACGCCGGCGGTCTGACGATCAACTGGCACGGTCCCGGTGAATTTGCGGGCAGCTTGCGCGATGGAACGGCTGTTCGGCTTCGCTGCGCAGGCGATTATCCGCTTTCCGACCAGGTAGCATGGACCGTGACGCTTCCCAGCGATCCGAAGCGGTTCACGCTTCGCTTCCGCATTCCGGCCTGGTCCACGAAAACAACCGCGAAACTCAATGGTGACGCACTTGGCGTCCCAACGCCGGGTCAGTATCTGGCGTGTGAGCACCTCTGGAAAACCGGCGATACGCTGGAACTTGATTTCGACCTTGCCCTGCGGGCCGTGTCGGGAGATCGGGAAGCCGCCGGCAAAGTCTCGCTCTATCGCGGACCAATTCTTCTCGCTTACGATCAACGCGAAAATGCCTTCGACGAGACCGACATCCCAGCCGTGGATTTGAAGCGTCTGGCTGACGCGCGATTGGTCACGCGTGCCGAAGACGCCGGCCAGACTACGCC
>JAKCAB010000170.1 GCA_021839785.1 bacterium
TGTTGGAGCGCCTGCGCAACGAAGACGAAAAACTCATCATCGAGCTGGAGAAAAAGTACTTCGGAAAACTGAGCTTCCGTGGCGAACCGACGTTCCACGCCGAGCAATTCAAAATCATCAACGCCACGACCAACGAGGAAATGGCCAGCGTTGGCGGTTGAACTGGCCGGAAAAGTGCGTGGTTGCCGCAACGATGGAGCGGGACAATACCCGCCCCGCTTCGTTTGTTGGTGTCAGCGGGTGGACATGCTCCCGTGGCGGAGGGGTGCGGTTACTGCCGCCGTCTGGCTGTCCGACCAGGATTCGAACCTGGACTAAGGGCTCCAAAGACCCCTGTGCTGCCGTTACACCATCGGACAGACGCACCGCGCCGCCGACCTTACTTGCCCGGCACCCAATCGCAAAGCCCAAAACCCGCTCACACGCTGCCGCTGGTCAACTGGGTTCTGGTTCCTCAACGTGAGCGGGTGCCTTGAAGAGCGGCCGGCCGTCCATGGCTTCGGGGTACTCGAAGATCTTGCCTTCGTAATTCCGGATGACCACGCGGTCGTTGTTGCGGCTCAGCACGTACTCGGGGCTGACCGGCACTTTACCCCCGCCGCCAGGCGCGTCGATCACATAGGTCGGCACGGCATAACCGGTGGTGTGGCCGCGCAAGCTGTCCATGATCTCCAGCCCTTTGCGCACGCTCGCCCGGAGATGCGCCGAGCCGGCGATCAGGTCGCACTGGTAGATGTAGTACGGCCGCACGCGGCACATCAGCAGCTTCTGCACGTGCGCCTTCATGATCCCGGCGGCGTCGTTCACGTGCCGCAACAAAACCGATTGGTTGCCCAGCGGGATGCCGGCATCGGCCAACCGCCCGAGCGCGTCGCGGACTTCAATCGTGAGTTCGCGGGGATGGTTCGAATGAATGCTGATGAAAAGCGGGTGGAATTGCCGCAGCATCGCGCACAACCCCGTCGTGATGCGTTGAGGCAAAAAAATGGGGATGCGCGTGCCGATGCGGACGAACTCGACGTGCGGAATCGCCCGCAGCCGGCTTAAGAGGTATTCGAGCTTCTCGTCGTTGAACAACAACGGGTCGCCGCCGCTCAGCAACACGTCGCGGACGGTCTTGGTCCGCGCGATGTAGTCGATCTGCCGGTCGAACTCCGGGTGAAAGTCGTACCCGCTGGCGTTGCTGACCAGACGCGACCGCGTGCAATACCGGCAGTAAGCGGCGCAGCGGTCCGTGACCAGGAACAACACGCGGTCCGGGTAGCGGTGCACCAACCCCGGCACGGGCGAATGGCTATCCTCGCCACACGGATCGCTCATTTCCCAAGGCGCGGTGTCGGTTTCCTCCAGGCGCGGAATGACCTGCCGCCGGATGGGGCAATGCTCATCCGCCGGATCGATCAGGTTGAAGAAATACGGTGTGATGGCCATCGCCAGCTTGTGGTCGGCCAGGATCGCGCCGGCGCGCTCTTCCGGCGTCAGGGTAGGCATCAGGCGCTCGAGCTGTTCGAGTCGGGTGATCCGGTGCTTGAGCTGCCAATGCCAGTCGTTCCAATCGCTGTCGGGAACGTTGGCCCAGAAACCGCGGCCAGCCGGGTGAAAGGCTTTCAGCGAGTTAAGCCGCGCGGACGATGGCGGCTCCTCGCTATCGGCAGGAAGCGCAGAGTTCGACATTGCGCGAACTATAGGAGGGGCCAGGGGGGTGTCAAGGTGACCGCCCACGCCCGCAACTCGCCATTGGATGGCACAATTAATGTATCAATTGCGACAAAATATGTGCTAGCTAGACTTGAATTCTGAAGTGACCTGTTTCCCGATCGCCTCCCGTTGTGCCTTGAATCGGAGCTTATTCGGACAAACTTCGGCCGAGGGCTTGACAATATACTACCCAGGTAGTACTAACGAGGTCGTTAAACCAATCCGGCCATGACACAAACCCAAGTTCACCGGCTCGGCGATCTGCAGCTCCAGATCCTCAAAGTGCTCTGGCTGCGCGGCGAAGCCAGCGTTGCCGCGGTCCACGAAGCGCTCCCCAACGGCTCCGACCTCGCTTACACGACCGTGGCCACCATGCTGCGCAAAATGGAGGCGCGCGGGCTGGTGACCCACCGGGCTGACGGCCGGACCTTCATTTACCACGCGGCCGTCGCCGAGGACCAGGTTGGCCAGGGAATGGCCGAGCATGTGCTGGACCGCATCTTCGAAGGTCGCCTGGCCGACATGGTCAGCCACCTGCTCACCGCGCGCGAAGTCAGCCGCGACGAACTTGCCCGGCTCGAACAACTCATCGCTGAAAGGAAGCGCCAGTCATGAACCCGCTGCCCGATTCCGTCTTCTGGCTGCGCACGCTCGGTGTGCCGGCCCTGCAAGTGACCGCCTTGCTCGCCCTGGCCGGTCTGCTCACGGCGAAACTCCCGGCGGCCCGAAATCGACGCGTGGGCTGGCTGGCGGCGTTCGCGGCGGCCGGCCTGCTGGTCGCGGCGTCTTTTCTCGGCGCCGATCGCCAAGTCGCGGCCTGGCTCGCGGCGAAGCCCGCGCCCGAGCGGGTGTTCCGCGTCCGCACCAACCTGCCCGTGGACGGCGCGAACCTTGAGTCTTTGCCGGCAAATGGGGGCGAGTCCACGCTCCGTGGCGTTGCGCCCGAACCGAACGCCGCCCCACCGACTGTGACCGCAAAGGCAGTTTGGTGGCCGGCGTGGCTGTGGCTGGCCGGCTCGGCCGTGCTGCTCGGACGAAAGCTGATCTGGCGAGGTGTGTTCGCCTTTTGGTGGCGCGGCCGCCAGGCAGAAGCCAGCCCGGAACTTTTTGCGCACGTTGCAGAGGTTGCCCGGCGACTTGGCTTCAACCGGCGGGTGCGGGTGATCGCGTCGCCGGCGCTGGTTTGCCCGATTGCGTTCGGCGTGCTGCGACCCACCGTGGGTTTGCCCGGCAACTTCGCCACCGCCCACGGCGCCCGCGAACGCGAAGCCATGTTGGCCCACGAACTGGCGCATTTGGCCGCGCGCGATCCGTTTTGGCTGGGGCTGGCCGACCTGCTGGCCGCGGTGCTGTGGTGGCACCCGCTGGTGTGGTGGGCGCGGCGGCAATTGCGCGCCGCGTGCGAAACGGCGGCCGACGAGGCCAGTGTGCTGGTCGAGGACGGTCCGGCGGTGCTGGCGAACTGCCTGGTGACGCTCGCGGCTCGATTGCCGCGCCGCCGCGCGTTCGGCCTGCTGGGCATGGCGGGGTTTCTGTCCGACCTGGGCCGGCGCGTCGAACG
>JAKCAB010000865.1 GCA_021839785.1 bacterium
AGCAGGGCTGAGGTGGACAGGATTTTCATGGCGGCAAATCTGTTGGGCGCCGGGCAGCGGGTCAAAGGGTTTGTGCTTAGTGAGGGGACGGTCGGATAGACACCAAGCGGGTAGGGCGCACGCTCCGCCGCGCGCCGAAAAAGCCGCCGGCCACCAACCCGGCGGCGCGCTGAGGGCAGCGCGCCTTACCTCAATTGGGTGGCTCTTCCCGCTACCTCTGTAAACTGCCCGCTGCCGCGTGCAGCCCGCGCAATTGCCAAGCCGGCCGGGGGGTGCTTGGCTGTCGGCCTTGAGCGCCATGTCTTCGACTCGCCCGCCAATCGTTTCGGTGGTGATGCCGGCCCGCAACGCCGCGGCCACGCTGCCGGCCGCCGTCGCCAGCATTCGCGCGCAAACTTGGACGGACTGGGAGTTGATCGTGGTCGATGACGGTTCGACCGACGACACGGCTCAAATCCTCGCGGCGCTTGCCCGCGAGGACCCGCGTTTGGTGCTGATCCAGCAACCGCACGCCGGCATCGTGGCCGCGCTGAATGCCGGGCTGGCCCGCGCGCGTGGCCGATTCATCGCCCGCATGGATGCCGACGATGTTTCGCACCCCGACCGGCTGGCGGAACAAATGGGCTTCCTCGAACGCCACCCGGAAACCGGCCTGGCCAGTTGCCTGGTCGAATTCGGCGGCGACGCGCGCGCCAGCGAGGGTTTCGCCCGGCACGTCGCGTGGTTGAACTCGGTGGCCACGACGGAGGCGATCGCGCTCAACCGCTTCGTCGAATCGCCGGTGGCGCATCCGTCGGTGTTGTTTCGCCGCGAACTCCTCGCCACCCACGGCACGTATCGCGACGGCGCGTTTCCCGAGGATTACGAACTCTGGCTGCGCTGGCTGGAACGCGGCGTGCGGTTCGCCAAGGTGCCTCGGTCCTTGCTGACCTGGTCGGACTCGGCGACGCGACTGACGCGCTCCGACCCGCGGTACAGCTTCGCGGCGTTTTATGCAGTCAAGGCACCCTTTCTGGCGTGCGCCGTGCGGGCTTCGCTGGGCAAGCGCGCGGTTTGGGTCTGGGGTGCGGGGCGGGTGACGCGCGGTCGGGCGCGTTGGTTGGAAAGCGCCGGCCTGGCCGTGCAAGGGTTCATCGACGTGGATCCCAAGAAATGGGGCTGCCACCGAGACGGCCGGAGGGTAGTTGGCCCGGAAGCCGTGCCGGCACCGGAACGGGCGGTGATCATCGCGTTGGTCGCCAAACGCGGCGCCCGCGAATTGATCCGCGCGCACCTCAAGACGCGGCACTACGTGGAAGGTCGCGATTTCTGGGTCGCGGCTTGAGCGCGTGTCCGCTGAGGCCAGTTCGGCGTGGACGCCCGGCCGGTCGTTTGCCTACGCTCCGCGCGCATGACTGCGCGTGCCAACCCGGCCGAACGTCTCGCCTCCCGCGTGATGTGGGGAATGATCGTGGGATTGCTCTGCGGCGCGGGGTTGCGGTTCGCGAGCAACCACGCTGCGTCCGCGGCGCCCACCATCGAGTGGCTGGCGGTGCAGGTCTTGGATCCGCTGGGCCTGGTCTTCCTGCGTTTGCTCTTCTTCGTGGTGGTGCCGCTGGTCTTTGCCTCGCTTGCGCTGGGCGTGGTGCAACTGGGCCGGCTCGAAGCGCTCGGTCCGCTGGCGGGCCGGACCTTCCTGCTATTCGCCGTCAATATGGCGGTGGGCGTGGCGCTGGGGTTGCTGGTCATGAACGTCGTTCGTCCCGGCCAGCGGATGGACGAGCAGACGCGCACGGTGCTGCTCGAAAAATACGCGCCCGAGGCGGCGAAGACCAAGGAGCGCGCCGAGCAACAACCGCGGTTGAACCTGCGCTCGCTGGTCGAGATGTTCATGCCGGGCAACCTCCTGCGCGCGGTGGTCGATTTTCAGGTGCTGCCGCTGATCGTCTTCGCGCTGCTGGTCGGCGCGGCGGGCACGCAGTTGCCGGAGGCGCGGCGCCGGGCGCTGGCGGACTTTCTCGAAACCACCACGGAGCTGATGACGCGCATCGTCCATTTCGCGATGACGCTGGCGCCTTACGCCGTCGCGGCCCTGCTGGCGAGCATCGTGATCAAGGCCGGCTTCGACATCGTCAAAGCGCTCTCGCTGTTCGTGGCGAGTTTGCTCGCCGTGATGGCGGTGCACCTTTTCGGCACGATGTCGCTGCTGCTGAAACTGCTTTCGAAGCGCTCGCCGGTGGCGTTTTTCAAGGCCATCCGCGCGGTGCTGGTCACCGCCTTTTCTACCAGTTCGAGCAACGCCACGCTGCCCACCTCGATCCAGGTCAGTCGCGAGGAACTGGGCGTGTCGGCCAGCACCGCCGGCTTTGTGCTGCCGTTGGGCGCCACGATGAACATGAGCGGCACGGCTTTGTACGAAGGCTGCGTGGTCCTGTTCATCGCCCAGGTTTATGGCATCCCGCTCGACTTGGGCAGCCAGACGGTCTTGCTGGTGCTGGCGGTGCTGAGCGCGGTGGCGGTGGCGGGCATTCCGGGAGCCTCGCTGCCATTGATCGTGGGGCTGATGGCCTCGTTCAAGATTCCGCCCGAAGGCATCGCGCTGATCTACGGCGCCGACCGCATTCTCGACATGGCCCGCACCACGCTGAACGTGGCGGCGGATGTCGTCACCGCCTGCATCGTGGATGAAGCAAGCGCGACCAAGGTCGCTGCGGACGCGACCCCGCGTCAATGAGCTGGCTCCCACGCCGGCACGATCGCGTTAGTTTGGGGAGCGCGAGCGCTCCGCTCGCCCTTTCTGGCCTCCGGCCGGAAATCACCGGCGCTCTGCCAGCCAGGCGGTCTTAGCTGCTGGTTTGTTTGTGCGGAGCCGTCGGCGCGAGTCGGGATTCGAGTCGCTCGAATCTCGGCTTTTGGGTTTCAGCGGGTTGCCGCTCCGTTCGTGACATTTCGCGGGCGCGGCGCACACTGCGTGTCCGATGAGTCAGAAGCTGTTCTCCGAACTGGGCCTGGCGCCGGAACTCTTGAAAGCCGTCGAGCGAATGGGCTTCGAGCAGGCGGCGCCGGTGCAGGCCGAGGCCATCCCGCCGTTGCTGGCCGGGCGCGACGTGGTGGGCCAGTCGCAAACCGGGTCCGGCAAGACCGCCGCGTTTGGCGTGCCGGCGGTGCAACGGGTCGATCCGGCGCGGCGCGAGGTGCAGGTGCTGGTGCTTTGCCCCACGCGCGAACTGGCCACCCAGGTGGCCGAGGAAATCGCCAAGCTGGCCCATTTCAAGC
>JAKCAB010000647.1 GCA_021839785.1 bacterium
GCGGGAGGCGAAAGCCTCCACCGCCTGACCCTGCCGCGCGAAAGGAGGGCACGCGGATTTGACCGGCCGGTGAAGCTGCGACACTTTTCGGGTCAAGTTAGACGCCTCGCTTGAACAGACTTGTCAAAGCTGCCGGGTTAGCCGCCTGCCTCGTCGCCGTCCTGGCCACGTTGGGCGGGCACTGGGCTTTGCTTCAGTCGGTGGCCTGGGCGCGGATGATCGCGAGTTACACGCAACAGGATTCCTTTCCGACGGCGGTGGCGAAGGCGCTCGACGGCCGGCATCCGTGTCCGTTGTGCCTGAAAATTCGCGAAGGCCGGCAAACCGAGCAGCGCGAAGGTCGGAACCTGCCCTGGCTCAAGCCGGACAAAGCGCCGGAGTTATTCTGCGAAGCCCGGCCCACCCTCGTGCCTCGCGCGCCGGTCGCGGCCGCGGATGCCGTGCCGTTCGTGCCGGCCTTGACAGCGGATTTCCTCGACTCTCCCCCCACTCCGCCTCCCCGTCGCGGCGGGGTGATGCTGTAAGCCGTCAGCCCGGTTCGATCCGGAGCTTGCCGCGTTCACGAAACGCGGAGCCGTGCGGACGGCGGTTGGGCAAAGGCATCGCCCTCTCCAGCCTCGGGTGACAACCCCGGCAAGTTGTCACGCTGCTCAATCTTAACCTCAACCCGGCTGAAGGCCCCACCTGCGGAGCGCGCGTGCGCTCGATTTCCAATCCAGGATGGGCCGGCCGAAACAAACTCGAATCCTTTGAAAACCATGATTGCTTTGAAGAGAACTCCTCAGAAGCGACGGGAACCGCCAGGCACCTTCACGTTGTTGGTCGCCTGGGCCGCCGGCATTTGCGCGTCCGGCAACGCCTGCGACTTGTGCGCGATTTACGCCGCCCAGCAGGCCGAAGGGGCGGCCGGGCGCGGTTTTGTCGCTGGCGTGGCGGAGCAGTTCACGCATTTCGGCACGCTGCAAATGGATGGCCAGAAGGTGGACGATCCAACGTCCCAGTACCTCGACAGTTCGATCTCCCAAGTGTTCGCCGGCTACTATTTCAACGAACGCTTCGGCGTGCAGTTCAATCTGCCGGTCATTTACCGTTCGTTCCAGCGCCCCGAAGGTTTCGGCATCGACCGCGGGACCGAATCCGGCATCGGCGACGTTTCATTGCTGGGGAATGCCCGCCTGTTCCGGACAGACAGCGGCGATTGGACCATCACCTGGAACGCACTGGGCGGGGTGAAATTCCCGACCGGCAGCACCGATCGAATCACCGAGGAATTCGAGGAAGTGGAAGTGCCCGGCGCGCCCGCCAGCGGCATCCACGGTCACGACCTGACGCTGGGCAGCGGTTCGTTCGATGGCTTGGTCGGCACCTCGGCGTTCGTGCGCTGGCGCCGCGCCTTTCTTTCCGCCCAAGTGCAGTACGCCCTTCGCTCGACCGGCGATTACGATTACCGCTTCGCGAATGACCTGACCTGGCTGGGCGGGCCGGGCCTGTACCTGGCCTTGGCGCACCAATATACGCTGGCCTTGCAGGCGGTGGTGTCCGGCGAAGACAAAGGCACGGATACTTTCCAAGGCGAGTCGGCCGAGGACACCGGCGTCACCGCGGTTTACCTGGGACCGCAAGTTGACTTTACCTGGGGCGGGAAACTAAGCGCCGAAGTCGCGGTGGATTTGCCGGTCAGCATCGACAACACCGCGCTCCAAGCCGTGCCGGACTACCGAGTGCGAGCCGCGTTGGCGTGGCACTTTTGAAACGCAAATGAAGCGACAGACAGTTCGACTCAAAACCGCTTCCGTCATCCTGGCGCTGGGCATGCTCTTGACCGCGTGTGGGCCCAAGCCCGTGACGCTTGGCCGGTATCGCGCGGTGGCCGATTTCCAGTTGACCGACCGCACCGGCCGGCCGGTGAACCGCAAAGACCTCGAAGGCAGGATTGTGGTGGTCGATTTCTTCTTTGCCAGTTGCGCGGAACAATGCCTGGTGCTCGGGCAGCGCATGGCCGAGGTGCATCGGTTGCTCGGCGGCGCGGACGACGTGCGACTGCTTTCGCTGACGGTGGATCCGCGGTCGGACACGCCCCAAGCCCTCGCCCGCTACGCACCGCGATTCACCGACGACACGAACCGCTGGTGGTTCGTCACGGGCGACAAGCCGGCGCTCTACGACTTGATCCAGCAAAGCTTCCTCCTGCCGGCCGGCGAGCGCGAGGACGAGCGCGCCAACTTCAGCAATGGTTTCATCCACAGCGACAAAATCGCCTTGGTGGACGCCCACGGTGTGGTGCGGGCCTACTTCGACGGCCTGGCGGGCAACACCCCGCAGCGGATCGTCGAGGCCATCGACAAACTACGCCACGAACCACAGCCGAACTGACGCCTCCCATGTTCGCCCAACTCGCGACGCCTCTCATGAAACGACTGTCTCTGATCTTCCCGCTGGGACTTCTGCTTGTTTGTGTTTCCTGCGGCGACAAGCACGCCGGTCCGCTGGCGCAGGCCGGGACCGCGGTCACGAACCTCCACACCTACCAGGTCAAGGGCGTGATCAAGAAGTTGCCGCCCGACGGCAAGACGGTGGTGATTCAGCATGAAGAAATCCCGGACTACATGTCCGCCATGACCATGCCTTTCCGGGTCAAGGACCCGAACGTGCTGCGCGGGCTCCAGCCGGGCGATGCCGTTTCGTTTCGTCTGCGCGTGACCGACGACGAAGGCTGGATCGACGCCATCACCCGGGTTGCCGGCGCGGCCCTTGCCGGCCAAACTGCCGAGCCGGCCGCGTCGGCTAGCGTAGTGGCGGCACTGAACCCAGGCGACCTCCTGCCTGACTTCACTTTCACCAACGAACTGGGACAGACGATCCACTTCAGCCAGTTCCGCGGCAGCGCGCTGGCGTTCACGTTCATCTTCACCCGCTGTCCCTTCCCGGAGTTTTGCCCGCGCATGTGCAAGCAGTTCCTGGCCGCGAGTCAGAAGCTCGCGACGATGGCTAACGCGCCCACCAACTGGCACCTGCTCACGATCTCTTTCGACCCCGACCACGACACGCCGCCCGTGCTTAAGGCGTACGCGGAGCGGTACGGTTACGAGCCGGCCCGGTGGAGTTTTGCGACCACCTCGGCGGAAGACATCGCCCGGCTCGCGCCGCTCTGCGATTTGATGGTTCGCCGCGACGGCGAGAGCTTCATGCACAATCTGCGGACGGTGGTGGTGGATACGGACGGCCGCGTTCGGCGCATTTTCACCG
>JAKCAB010000694.1 GCA_021839785.1 bacterium
TGATATAACGGTGTCCGGCCATCACCGTTCGCACGCCGTCGAGGATGTCGCTGACGGCGCTCTCCTTGAGCACGTAGCCTTTCACGTCCAGATCCATCGCGGCGTTGAACAGGTCTTCCTCCTTGTACATGGTGAGGATGATGACCTCAACCTGGGAGTGCTGCGCGCGCATCTGGCGCACGACTTCCAGACCGTCCAAACCGGGCATGTTGATGTCGAGAATGCAGAGGTCCAGCTTGAGTTCGCGAAGCGATTGCAGCGCGGCATACCCGTCGCCCACCTCGCGGACGACCTGGAAGGCGGGGGCGTTCTCGATCGTCTGGCGCAACCCTTGACGGAAGAGCGGGTGGTCGTCCGCGATGAGGATGGAGAGTCGAGAGGGCATGGGAGGTCGCGGGTCAGGGCGCCCTATTAGACGACACCGGGATTTCGATGACCCACCGGGTGCCGGCGGCCGGGCGCGAGTCACACCGCGCGGTGCCGTTGAGCAGGCGGATGCGCTCGGCAATGTCCGTCAGACCGAGTCCGTGGCGGGGCGTTGCCTCGTCGAGCAGAGTCGCGTCGAAGCCACAGCCATCGTCCTCCAGGGTCAAAACGATTTTCGGCGCCCGGTACTGGACGGTCAGCGTGGCAGTGGCGGCGTGGGAGTGCTTCACGAGGTTGGTGAGCAGTTCCTGGACGATGCGGTAGAAATGGATTTCCAGGGGCGGGGCGAGCAACCGGTCGATCGGGTCGATTTGGGTGTTGATCGGAACGTCCGAGGCTCGGGAAACCTCGGCCACCCGAGCCTGCAGGGCCTTGGTCAAGCCCAGGCGGTCGAGTTGGTAGGGCCGGAGGTTGCGCGAAATCTCGCGGACTTCTTCCAGCGTGTGCGAGGCCAGTTGGGAGATTTCGCCAAGTTGGTCCGCGGCCTGGGGCGTGACCGCCGGGTCGCGCAAGCCGAGGAGCGCGCGGTTTTTAATGACGAGCAGATCCTGACCGAGGCTGTCGTGCAATTCGCCGGCGATGCGTTTGCGCTCGTCTTCCTGCGATTCCAGCAGGCGGTGCGCGAACGACTGCCGGGCCGCGCGTTCGCGCCGGGCCCGTCGCAGGCGGGCCTCGAGGGTCCAGCCCAGCAGGCCGGCCGCCCCGGTGAACGCCCCGGCGTGGAACCACCAGGTTTGCCACCAGGCGGACTGCACGACGACGTCGAGCGCGGCGCCAGCGTCGTTCCACACGCCGTCGTTGTTGCAGGCCGTGACGCGAAAGCGATATTCAGCGGGGGGGATGCGAGTGTAGTAAGCCGTCCGCTGTGGCCCCGCTTCGATCCAATCCTCATCGAACCCATCCAGCCGGTAGCGGAAACGGACTTTCTCCGGCGCCACCAGGCTCAGACCGGTGAAGCGAAATTCGATCCTCTGGGTGCGCGGCGGAACGGTGAGAGTTCGCGGCGATTGGGCGACTGCGCCGTGTAATTGGCTCGGTGAGCCTGAGCCGCATTCCGCGTTCGACTTATTTACCACTCCCATCGCGGCCGAGTTGGGAGTTGGGAGTCTGGACTCCGAACTTGGAAGCTCGCACCTCCGATCGTCGAGGACGACTTCCTCGATGACGACCGGCGGCGGCTGTGGATTGAAGGGCAGGTGGCTCGGGTCCACCACCGCCACGCCGTTCACGGTGGCGAACCAGAGTCGGCCATCCCGCGCCCGGCAGCAAGCAGGCTGCCCGCCAGCGTCGCACCCAATACTGTTCAGGCCGTCGGAGCGGCCGAAAACCTGCCAGGCTGGCGGGCGCCGCCGGCCGTCCAGGTAATCGTTGAGCTCCCGCTGGGGAACGCGAACGAGGCCGCGGTTCGAGCCCAGCCACAGGTAACCGAGCCCGTCCTCGATCACCGCGCCGATGGTGTTCGACGGCAGGCCATCCTTCACCGTCACATTCGCAAAACGGCCTTGTTTGAACCGGCTCAGCCCGCCATTGATGGTCCCGATCCAGACCGTGTCCTCACGATCCACGTAAAGCGCGGAGATGTGATTGTCCGCCAGGCCCTGGCGTTCGGTGAAACACGTGAATCGGCCGGCGCGCAGGCAGTTCAATCCGCCTCCGCTCGTGCCGACGTAGAGCGTCCCGTGGCGGTCCTCGGCCAGGGCACGCACGTCGTCGTGTGACAGGCCTTCCGCGCGGGTGTAGCTCGTGAAGCGGCCAGCCTGATACCGCTGGAGGCCGCGTTCGGTCCCCAGCCACACCGTCCCGGCATGATCTTCAAACAGCGCCCGCGGCGCTATTCGGAGCCCGCTCTCTCCGAGGGGGCAAACCGTCACGGTGCCGTTTTGCAGTCGCAACGCCGTTCGTCCGTAAAGCCCGATCCACAGCGCATCCTCGCGAGCGGCCAGCACGGAATAGACGAGCGGAAATCGAGCGAGTTCCGGCGGTTCGGTGACCGGCGTCAAGCGGCCGGCTTCCCAGCGGTGCACGCCGCCGCCGTTTACACCCACCCAGATGCGACCCAGGCGGTCTTCGGTCACGGCGGTAACCACGTTGCCGGCCAGCCCGCCCGGCGGGTCATACATGCGGACCAGCCGGGGCTTGAAGCGGTGCAAACCGCCCTGGCCCGTGCCGACCCAGACGTTGCCCTCGCGGTCGCACAACAGGGCCGACACGTGATTGTCCGCCAACCCGGTGCCCGCCTGGAACGTCTGGGCTTGACCGCGGCGCCAATCCCAGCGAACCAGGCCGCGCTCCGCGCCGCCAAACCACAGATTGCCTTGTGCGTCCTCGACCAGAAAATGCAGTTGCATCGCCGGGTCGGGAAGGGACGAGGCACTCTGTTTCAGCCGGCCCGCTCTGAGTTGGTAAACGCCCGTGGTGGTGGCCAGCCAGTAACCGCCTCCGGGACTCGGCGCGGCGCACTCGATGACCAGCTTGGCCGGGGGCGTGTTGCTCCCGTCCGGGGGGCGAACGCGGAACGTTCGTTGCGACGACCGCGTCGCGTTGCCCTGCTCCGCGACCCAGGCGGAACCATCGGGGGCGAGTAGCAAGGACGGCTCGCGCCCGGCTTGGAGACCGTCGCGGGGATCCAGCGGGAGCAAGCGGCCGTTTTCGATGCGGAGCAAATTTCCGTTGCGATCCAGCAAGAGCAAACGGTGGGTTTCGTCGCGTACGAGGCTGAGCGCCCCCGACGGCGGCAAGCCGTCCTCCGGGCGACAGGCGGTGAATCGCGTCCCAGTCATCTGCGCCAACCCGCCCACCTCGGTTACGATCCACAAAGCGCCTTGCGCATCCACGGCCAGCCGGGTGATCCGGCTGCTCCCCAGCGCGGGGGCGTTGCCTTCATCGAAAACCGTGAAGCGTATGCCGTCGAAGCGCGCCAGGCCGTTGAAAGTGCCGAGCCACAAATAGCCATCGGGCGTTTGCGCGAGGGAAGTGACTGAAATCTGGGGCAGACCTTCCTCGAGCTGCCACACGTTAACCGTGTAGTCAGGCATCTTGAAGGAGTCCGTGGCTCCCCAACTCGCCCGTGCCCACAAGACCGCGCACAAAGCTGTGGCCAGTATGCCCCGCGGATCCCCCCGGCGAAAAAGGGGTCTGCGTGCAGTCATGGCGGCGAGTCCTCGGATCGAGCGTGAGTCCCTGGCCTGCTCCCACTGTCAATCTCCAATCGCGGAAGTCCGCCGCGCGATTGCGCGGTCGTGCGCCCTTCGTTGAAGCACGTGAAGCGCGCTCCGCCATTCCTTGGCGAGGCACCGAACTTTGCCCGCCACGGAGGCACCTCGAACGTTTGCGCAACCAAGTTTGCCGGGCACGGCCTCCGTCCGTCCCCCTTTTGCCAGACGTCCGCCCGGCCTGGGCGCTGCCGGCGCATGGGCAAGGCTGCGCAGCGCCTGCCAGGCATTCGCGCGAGCGATCTGACCGCCCGCCACAGCTCGCCCCGCTTACACCTTGAGATTCTTCGCGACGAGCCGTGTTGGAGCCGCACCGAATCCACGATCGAAAAGTGTAAACTTTTGTCAGCCAGCCATCAATCCTAAAGATGGCCGTGACGGGGCACCTTTGGAACGTCCGCGGCTGGCGGCGACACACTCTGTCGGCCAACGGCCCGCCGAGCGACGCGGGGATTCCCGGCCATAACTGTGCCGGCGCCGTATGGGCCTATCTGGGATTTGCGAGGCTGGCGGCGATGTCCGGAAAGGCGGTGGCAGCCGCGTTCCGACAAGTCCCCATGCGCGTCGATCTGGCGCGGGTTTTAGGTGCGGGGCATTAGTATGCATCACCTACATACCTAAAGTTTTTTGAGGGTTTTGCTCCCGCTTCGCCGGTGGGCATCATGCCCGCGTTGAGTGCTAACCGGCGACAACTACCATCCCGCTGGCCGCACGGTTCGTTGACGATAGCTTGCGAACCGCCTCCTTGCCAATCCGTGCCGTGAAACCCGCCCTCCGTCGTTGGCTGCCCGCGCTGGTCGCCGGTTTGGCCGGTTATGCGCTGAACCAGTTGCCCACGGAGGTGCTGCCCGGTGTGGACTTCATTTGGGGCGGTGCGTTGTGGTTGCTGATTGCGATCGTCCACGGGCCGGGCCCGGGCCTTGCCGCCAGCCTGCTGGCCAGCGCCGCCACTCTGAGCCTTTGGCAGCATCCCTATGCCCTCATCCTGTTCGGGCTGGAAGCCTGGACGGTCGGCTGGCTGGTGCGTCGCGGCAAGACGGCGGTGGTCGCGGACCTGACTTATTGGGTCGTGGTGGGCATCCCGATCGATCTCCTCGTGGCGTTCAAGTTCCTGCAACTGCCGTCGCGTGACCGCCTGGATCGTCGTTTTCAAACCGCCCGTGAACGGCTTGATCTGCGTGGTGGCCGCGGAATTGCTGACCCGGCTTTCGCCGGTGCGACGGTTGCTGGGGCTTCCCCTGCGCCAACGGCTCCTCCCCCTGCGGGCGCTCTTGGAGCAAGGACTCATCCTGATGGCGATCCTGCCGTTGCTCGCGCTGGGGCTGGCCTACGGGCGGGCCACGTTCGGCCAGATCACGAAGAGCGCCACCGCGCAATTGACCCAGGCTGCCCGCGCCATTCGCCTGAACGTCATGGATCATCTCGAGGTGCACCAACGCGCCGTGGCTTCGCTTGCCGACGCGCTGTCGGAAGTGGCTTCCACCGACAGCGCCACCTTGGACCTGCGCCTCGGCCAGGAGCTGACGAATTACCCAGGCTTTCTCTCCCTGCTGGTGGCGGATGCCCAGGCGAGGATAGTTGGGGGCGCCGCCAGACCGGGCCTCCACCTGCCGGCCGACATCCACGGGCAGGCGATCGCAGATCGCGATTATTTTCAAATCGCGTTTCGCCAGCGGCGGCCTTTCGTCTCGGACGTTTTCCAGGGCCGCGGTTTCGGCGACGATCCGATCGTGGCCATCAGCGTTCCCTGGCGCGACGCCACCGGGGCGGTGCGCGGGGTTGTGGAAGGATCGCTCGACCTGACCCACCTGCAAGAACTCGGACAAATCTATCGAACAAAACAGACGGCCTGGCTGCTGCTGGTCTTGGACCAGCACTGGCAGGTCGTTTACACCTCCGACGCCCAGGAGTTTCCGCTGCTCTCCAACCTCTCGAAACAACCCCTGGCGGTGGCGACCCGCCAGGCCGGGACAGGCGTGTTCCACTATACCAAGGCCGCCGATCGGCCACGCGCCCTGGGCGGTTACCGCGTGGCCCAGGAAACCGTTGCCCTTCCTTCGATGACCGCGCCCTGGCGGATCCTGGTACGCCGCCCCGACGTGCGGATTCTGGAGCCGGTCCAGCAATACTACCTCGGCGTGTTGCTGGGGTTGTTCTGCGCCGTCGGCGGGGTCACCATCTTCGCCCGGCTGGCGGGCGAGGCGGTCGTTCGCCCCCTGGAAAGGCTCGTTGCCGGCACGCGCGCGCTGGCCCTGGCCGGCACGGCGCCGGAAACGTTGCAGATCGATGTGCCGCGCACCCTGGAGGTCGAGGCCCTGATCCGGAGTTTCAACGCCATGACCAGCCGGTTGCGCGAGTCTTACGACGAACTCCGGTCGGTCGCGGCCGAACGCGCCGCCTTGAACTCGGAGCTGCAGGGCGTGCTGGCCGACCTCGATGCCAAGGTCAAGGAGCGCACCCATGACTTGCAGGGGGCGATGGAGACGGCGGAGATGGCCAACCGCGCCAAGAGCGAATTTCTGGCGAACATGAGCCACGAAATCCGCACGCCGATGAACAGCGTCATCGGCATGGCCGGCCTCCTGCTCGACACCCCGCTGGACGGCCGGCAGCGCGAATTCGTCGAGGCGATCCGGCACAGCGGCGAGGCGCTCCTCGAAATCATCAACGACATCCTGGACTTCTCGAAAATCGAGTCCAGCCAGTTGACCATCGAGGAGGAGGAATTCGACCTGCGCGCGCTCTGCGACGGCGCGATGGAACTCCTGGCCCCACGCGCCGGCGCGAAGGGGTTGGACCTGGCGGCCATCATTGAACCGGACGTGCCGGCGCGCGTGCGCGGCGACGATGGTCGTTTGCGGCAGGTGCTGGTGAACCTGCTGAGCAACGGGATCAAGTTCACCGACGCGGGGGAGGTGGTCTTGCGCGTGCATTGGCTCGCCACCGAAGGCGGGCGGGCGCGGCTCCAGTTCAGCGTGCGCGACACGGGCATCGGGATCGCCCCCGAGGACCAGCGGCGGCTGTTCAAACCCTTCACCCAGGTGGATCCTTCGACGACGCGCCGTTACAGCGGCACCGGCTTGGGGCTGGCGATCTCGCGACGACTCGTCCAATTGATGGGCGGCGACATCGAGGTCGAAAGCGCGCCGGGCCGCGGGAGCTGCTTCCGGTTTGAAATCGCATTTGCCGTCGGCGAGGAACGCCCGGCGGACGAGCCCGACCACATTTTCTGCGGCTTGCGGGTGCTGGTGGTGACCCCCAGCGCGGCCACGCGGGAATCGCTGCTCGCGCAACTCGCGGCCTGGAAGGCCAGCGGCCGGGGCGCGGGCGGAGTCACGCAGGCGCTGTTGATGCTGCGGCGCGGACTGGCGGAGGAGGCCGGGTACCGTGTGGTGCTGGTGGATACCCGCGTGGGGGCAGACCGGTGGCGCGGACTGGCGGAGGCCGTGCGCGCGGAACGGGGGTTTGCCGGCGTGAAACTCGTTCTCCTGATGGCCACTTTGGAGATGCACTTGGCGGGAACGCTGCCGCCGTGGCTTTACGACGCCACGCTGGTGAAACCCGTTCGCCAATCGCCGTTCTTCGATCAACTCGTAACCTTGTTCGGCCTCCAGGCAGCCGGCCGGCCGGAAGACCCGGCGAACCGGCTGACTGCCCCCGCCACCGAACGCCGGCCACGGCCGCTGCGGATCCTGGTGGCCGAAGACCACGACATCAACCGTCGGCTGGCGATGTTGATGCTGGAGAAGCTGGGCTACCGGGCGGACTTCGCCGGCAACGGCCAGGAGGCGGTCCAGGCCGCCACCAGCGCCCCCTACGACGTGGTGTTGATGGATTGCCAGATGCCGGTGATGGACGGTTACGCCGCGGCCCGGGCGCTGCGTCAGGCAGAGGACGAAGCCATGCTGCCCGGCGCCGGCCGGTTGCGGATCATCGCCATGACGGCGAACGCCATGCGCGGCGATCGCGAGAAATGCCTGGCCGCCGGGATGGACGATTACATCGCCAAACCGATCACGCTGCCGGCGCTCGAAAAGGCGCTGCAACAGGTTCCGATCCGCAAGCCGGTCAACGGTTCGGCTCCGACCAACCTGGGCCTGCGCGAATTGCGGATGGTGGAGCAGGAGTTGGGAGTCGAGGCGGCGAGCGAACTGGTGGCGGCGTTTCTCCAGGACACGCCGGGGCGACTGGAAGATCTGCGCCGCCTGCGAACCGGCGGCAACCGCGAGGAGCTGGCGCGGGCGGCCCATTCCCTGGCCGGCAGCGCCGGCATCTTCGGATTGACGCGGTTCCGCCAGCAGGCGTTGCGACTCGAGGAAATGGCCCGGGCGGGTGACGATCCGGGCTTCGCGGCCGGCCTCGCGGAGGCGGAACGCACCTTCAGCGGCCTCCAGCCCAAGCTCGAGGCGGAGCTGCGACGGTTGGAACGCACCCTGCATGAACCTGCTCTACGTGCATGAACGGTTCGGGGCGCTGGCCGGCGCGGAGGCCAACGCCCAGATCACGGCCGCCGAGTTGGGCCGCCGCGGACATGCGCTCGGCATTTTGCATGGGCCGGGCACCGGCAAAAACGAGGCCGCGTGGCAGGCAACCTTCCCGTTCCGCGCGCCGCTCGGTCCGGGCGACAACGCCGTCGTCGTTCGCCGGGCGCTCGCCGAGTTCCGGCCCGATGCCGTTTACGTGCACAAGCTGGCGGATCTCTCCGTCATCCAGGCGCTCGTTGAAAGCCGGACGCCTCTCCTCCGCATGGTTCACGACCATGACATCTATTGCCTGCGGAGTTACAAATACAATTTCTTTACCCGCCGCATCTGCCGGCGCCCGGCCACGTTTTACTGCCTCTTTCCCTGCCTCGCTTCCGTCGTTCGCAACCCCAACGGAGGCGCTCCGTTCAAATGGGTGAGTTACGCCGACAAGCTGCGCGAGATCGCTCTCAACCGCCGGTTCGACCGGATGGTGGTCGTGACGGAGTACATGAGAGAGGAACTGCTGCGCAACGGCTTTGAGGACCGCCGCATCGAAATCCACGCGCCGGTGCCGCGCAGGGGCGATCCGACCCTTCGCAGCCAATTCAGCGACCGCAACCTCATCCTTTACGCCGGGCAGATCATCCGTGGCAAAGGCGTGGACGTGTTGTTGGAAGCGCTGGCGTTGCTGGACGTGAAGTTCGAGTGCGTGATTCTGGGCGACGGCAACCATCGGGCGCACTGCGAGGCGCTGAGCCGCCAGCTTGGCTTGGCTGACCGGGTCACCTTCAAGGGCTTCGTGCCGCAGGAGGAACTGAAGCGTTTCTATCGCGAGTGCAGCGTCGTGGCGCTCAGCTCGGTCTGGCCCGAACCCATCGCGACCATCGGCCTGGAGGTCATGCGTTACGCGTTGCCGGTCGTGGCCTTCGACGCGGGGGGCATCAAGGACTGGCTCATCGACGGACGCAACGGCTTCCTCGTCCCGTGGATGGACCGCCGGCAATTCGCGGCGCGGCTCAAGCAGTGCCTCACCGACAAACCGCTGGCCCGGCGGTTGGGCGAGGCCGGCCTGAAACTGGTCAGCGAGCGCTACGATTTCGACCAGTATATTCGCGACTTGGAGGCGATGTTCCAGCGCGTCATCGCGGAGCGGCAGCGGGCGTCGTAGCTTGAACGGAAGCCTGCGCTACGACAGTAGGTGCGCCTCGATCCTTTGATTACTCATCTGCTCCGCGGTTGTTTGCCTATCGGTTCGTAAAACCGTTGAAGAGCCGGGCGCCTGGCAATCTCACATGCCTTTCCCGAATAGAATCGCGGGGATCGTTTTCAACAGAATCCACAAATCGCGGCGGAAGCTCTGGCTCTCGATGTAACGCACGTCCAACCCCACCTGTTCGGGAAAGTCGATGCCATTGCGGTCGCCGATTTCGAACAGGCCGCCTTGTCGCTCGCCGACCTGCCAGAGACAGGTGATGCCGGGCCGGACCAGCAGGCGCCGCCGGTCCGCCAGCGTGTAGAGCGCCACTTCCCGCGGCAGTGGCGGGCGGGGGCCGACGAGCGACATCTCGCCGCGCAGCACGTTCCAGAATTGCGGCAGCTCGTCGAGCGAGGTCTTGCGCAGGAGGCGGCCGACCTTCGTGATGCGCGGGTCGTCCTTCAGCTTGAAGGTCACGCCGGAGGCCTTCTCGTTCCTGGCCAGCAACCCGGCGAGCTTGGCTTCGGCGTCCACGATCATCGAGCGGAACTTGAGCATTTTGAATTCGCGGCCATGACGCCCGACGCGGGTCTGGCGAAAGAACACCGGCCCGCCATCGAGTTTCACCAGCAATGCGATGGCGAGGAACACCGGCGCCAGCAGGACCAGCGCGATCGCACTCACCGCGATGTCGAACACGCGCTTGCAGAAAAAAGCGGCGTTGACCACCGCGCGCCAGGAGACGCTTTTCCAGCGGGCCCGGGCGTTGAGGCCGGCGCGGCCCCACGGGGTTTGCGCGGCGACGAGGCGCTCCATGAGACGCTCATGCGGCGGTGGCGCCGGCTTCACCGCCCGCGCCGGGCGGTTAGCTTTGTGAACGGAGTTTCCTCCGATGGACGAATAATGACGCAAAGCAAGAATGCTGGAGGTCGGGATCATAGTCTATTGAATGGGATTGCTCACGCCGATGCCCTGGAAGCTGCTGGAGGCCGCGTGGCCGCCTTCGTTTGCCGCGACGGTGCGCACGAAAGTGTCCGTGATCATCTTGGCGTATCTTTCCAGAGTTCGATACGGCGTGTAAGGGACGTAAACGATGTCACGCGGCTCCAGCCGCACGTCCGGTTGTTTTCCGGTCATGATGGCCTTGAAGTCCACAATCGCGATCTTCGGCTCCGAGAGCGAGCCGCGCACGATGGCGACGTGAGAGAGATAGGCGTTGGGCTGGGTTCCAAGCGCCTTGGCGATGGCTGCGATGAGGCCCATGTGGTCCACAAAGCCCAGCGGCGCCGGCCGATTCACGGCCCCCAGCACATAGACCTCCTTCGACAAGGAAGAGGGTAGATAAATAAAGTCGTCCGGCCGCAAATAGATGTTTTGCGACGTGTCGCCCTCTCGGAGCAGCCGCTGAAAATCGATGGGCAACATTTCTCCGTTGCGGATGAGAAAGCTGTGATTCAGATCGGCCAGTTCCTCCGTCGAACCGGTAAAACGGGAGGTGAACAGCCCGCCAGCTTGTGAGATCGCCTCGATGACGGTCATTGGCCCCGTCAAAGGGAAGGCGCCGCACTTGTTGAGCCGACCCAGCACCCAGACCCGCTTGCTCTCGGCCTCGCGCAAGTTCACGGCCACCTGCGGACGCCGATAGTAGGCGGCAAGTTCGCGCTCCAACAACGCCTTGGTTTCGGTCAGCGTGAGCCCCCAGACATCCAGGCCGGGGAGGAGGTCGTAGTAAATCTTGCCGTCCGGGCAGACGAAGGTGGTCCTCCGACTGTCTGCGAGGCCAAGAACCTCGATTTCGATTTTGTCGCCGGGTCCCAGGCGGAACGGCTCTGTCGGCGGCGTCAGCCACGCGGGATCGATGCGATTGGTCTCGCCGACGGTGACAAAGTTGGTCATCCCGGCGTTGGCGGACGTGGTTCTCGGATCGAACGTCGGTCCGGTGGTCTTGCAGCCGGTGACGAACGCGAGCGTGAGCGCCACCGAAAACAAGCCGGCGAGTGAGCCGAGTCGGGAGATTGGGTTTGTGGCGAGGTTCATGAGGCTGATGTCCTTACCGCAGAGTTGGCAGGATCGGCTCTTTGATTATCGGACCGACGTTGCCGCCAGTCCACACGGTGACCATGGTTTGAATGAAGGCGGTGGCCGCCATGTCCGCGAGGTCCTCGACACGCGCCCACGGCCGGTCGGCCACATAGACGATGTCGCGCGGTTCAAGCGGGAAGTCCCTGGTCTTGCCGGCGAGAATATCGGCCGTGTTGACGACGAACGTCTGCGGCTGGCTAAGAGAGCCGCGCACGACCAACACGCGCTGCTTGTAGGCTTTGTCGGTGTAACTGCCCGCCAAGGTGATGGCGCCAAGCACGGAGGCGTCGGCGCTCAGGCCCTGCGCGCCCGGCGATCTCACCGAACCCAACACATAGATCTCGTTGGCGGTGGCAGAAGGGAAATAGAGGTAGTCGCCCGGCTCCAACAGCAGGTTCTGCGAAAGGTCGCCTCGGAGAAACAACTTGTCGAAATCCACCGGCATCCTCTCGTTGTGACGGATGAGAAAGCTCCGAGGCAGATCTGCCAGCTCAACGGTGTTGAGCTGGAACAGGCCGGTTTCCAACCCGCCGGACTGGGCGACGGCTTCGAGAATGGTCATTGGCCGATCCAGTACCAAAGCGCCTTTGTTGATCACTTTGCCGAGCACGAAGACTTTTTTGCTCTTGAACGCCGCGGGCGTAACCACGATCCGCGGGTGTTGGTGGAACTTGGCCAGATCGGTGGTCAACCGTTCGCGCAGTTCATCAAGGGTGAGGCCCGCAGCCATGACTCCCTGAGCCTCCAGATAACTGACGCGGCCGTCCGGCTCGATGGTCACCTCGTTGCGCGCCAAGTCAGGCCGACCGTAGTAAGCAAGATTCACGACGTCGCCGGGCCCCAGCGTAAGATGTTGCTGCCAGGCGCCCTTGATCTTGGCGTTCGAGCCGGCAAAGACCAGTGGCGCGGCGGGTTTATCTGCCGCGGCGGGGGTGGGTGTCTCTGCATTCGCCAGAGAGCGAACAGCCGCGATGGCGAGCGCGGAGCCCGCTACCAGGCTGGTGATTGAGAGTCGTTTCATAATCCAACGGGAATCCGGGGAAAGAGAGGACGCGCACGGTTGATGACCACGCCCGCGAACTGGCAGCGCGCGTGCCGGAGCAAGTCCAATCGCTCCGCGGTTTGTTGGGCGCGCGCCTGGCCGCTGGCGGTCAGCCAGATCAACTGCGGCAGGCTCTCGGCCATCAACAGAGTGTCGGGTTGGTCGGCGGCGGTAAGTTCCACGAGCACGACCAAGCCGGGAGTTCGTCGCCAGACCTCGAGCGCGGCCTGCCATTGGCGTCGGCGCGACGCGTCCCAGCGCCACTGGACGGGCGCGAGCAGCCACGTCGGGCTGCCGGCTTCATTCGGGATGCTCGCCGGCGCGGCCAAGGCCTCGTCCAAGTCCACGACTTGGCCGTTACGTGGCGCGGCGTTCGTGAGGACCAGCACCGCACCCTCGCGTTGGCTGGCGGCGCGACCGAGCAATTCCAGCCAGGTGGACCGCCCTTCGCCTTCGCCCGCGGCCAGCAGCCCGCAGACGATCGTCCGGTTTGGGGTAGCGCTGAGCTTAGCCTCCAGGGCCATCCAGGTGCGGAACGCCCAGTTCGCCTGCGCCACCGCGTCGAGCGACTCCAGTTCCGGTAGCCGGGCAAGCACCGGCAACTTCGTGGCGCGTCTCACGTCGGCCACGGTCTTGAGCCGGTCATCGAACGACTCGGCCAGCGCCACAAAGGCCAGGCAAACGAACGCCCCCAGCACTCCGCCCGCCACCGCGAGCAACAAGATTTTCTTGCCGCGTCCCGCGATCTCCACTTGGTCGGGCTTGGCGTCGAAGAACCGATAGTAGCCCAGCGGGTTGTCCTCGTAGAGTTGGGCTTCACGTTGCCGGCTGGCCAGCAGCGACTGCGCCGTTTCGAGCGATTGCTGGCGGGCCTTGATCCGGGCGTATTGCATGCCTTTCTCCGGCAAGGCGCGGAGCCGGTCGTCCACCGACGCGCGAACCGCTTTCAACTTTTCCAGTTGCGCGGCCAGCACGTCCTTCTGGGTTTTGAGCGTGAAGAGTTCCTCGTAAAAGCTGGTCGCCAGGCCGCTTTCGCCCTCGCGGGGCGGCGCCACCGGTTTGCCGGCGGCCTCGCTCAATTGCTTTTCCAACTCCGCCACCCGGTCTTTCTGATCCGCCACTAGCGGGTTGGCGTCGGTGTATTGCGTGCGCAAGTCCGCCAGCCGGTCGCGGGCCGCCTGGACGCGGTCCGCCAGCGGGTTGTGGGCGGCCAGCTCTTTTTCCAGCGCGGCGATCCTCAGGTCGAGCGTGTCGTGGTCGATCCGCGTGCTCTCGTACTTCATGTCCAGGTCGCCGAGCTTGCGCAGGTAGGCGTCGATTTCCTTGTCCACGTCCACCACCCCGGCGCTTTTGCTGAAGGTCAGTAGCTCACCGTTGACCTCGCGCAGATCGTCATCGGCCTTGGCAAGCTGCTTGGTGAGGAGCCGGTCCACGTCCGCCGCCTCCTGCCGCTGCAAGTCGCGCGTGAACCGCACCACTTCGACGCCGAAAATGTTGAGCACGCGCATCGCCGTCGGTCCACTGCGCGTGGATTTGAAGGCGACCGTGATGAGGTCCGTGTTGCGTTCCGGGGTAATCGTCAACCCACTAAGAATCGCCAGCGGAGAGAGCCGCGGCTGGGTTTGCTCGCTGACGCGCTGCAATACAGCCGGCGATTTCATGAAGCTCACCAGCGTTGGCACCGAGAGTTGGCGCGGTTGGAACGGCTCGCCGATTTCCGAGGCGCGAAACGTCCCGCCCGGCTCCTGCCGCATGAGCTGCGCCGATGCGGTGAAGACGGGATCGAACTCGAAGTAACCCGCCGTGCCGCCGGCCACGGCCAACGCGGCACCGCTGAGGAGAATCCAATGCCAGCGCCGCAGCACCGCCGCCACGATGCGCCACGGGTCGAAAGGCAGGCCGACACCGGCCGAAGCCGGCGGCGCGGACGCGGTCTCCGTGGGCGGCACCGGCGCGGCGGCAGACGACGCGGTCAACGTCATTTCCTTCGCGGCAATCATGCGCGCAACGATGCTTCGCTCGCCAGGCACGCGGTTGCAAAGCGCACTGGCATTGCATGTGCAACGCGGCCTTCCGTTCCAGCACGGGCTTGGGCGGCGGCCACCCGGGCGATTCGAGCGAAATCGCCCCGGTTTTCATTGGTAGTTGGCGCTTTGTCGTTCACAACGGTGCTCGTGTACGCTGCCGGCGTGCCAACTCGTGGAAATGGCGGTTGCAATGTTTGCCATGCCGGCCTCGGAGCCTGCGCCGGCTGGCCGATCAGTCAGCCAGGTGGGTTTGGTTGCCCGAAAAGTAGCGGAGCAGTCGCGAACGGTTAGGTGGGATTTCTAGCGGCGCTTGCGCGCGGCGCGCTCGTAAATCGCCAAGACTTGCGCCGCGTTCCGGGACCAGTCGAATCGACGGGCATTGCGGAAGCCAGCTTCGCGGAGTTCTACCCGGCGGGCATCATCCAGCGCCAGGCGGCCGAGCGCGTCCGCGAGGCTGACGACGTTCTCCGGGTCCACGAGTTGCGCCGCGTCCGCCACGACTTCGGCCAGCGAGCCGCGAGGGGAACTCACGACCGGGCAGCCGCAGGCCATCGCTTCGATCGGCGGGAAGCCGAAGCCTTCGAACAGCGACGGATAAACCATCGCGTTCGCCGCGCGGTAAAGGGCAGGCAGGGCGTCGTCGGGCACGAAGCCAAGGAACCGGATGCCGCGGGCGAAGGGTGAAGCCGCCGCGGCCGCGTGAATGTGCTCCGCGCCGTGCCAGTCGCTGCCACCCAGCGCCAGCAGCCACGGCGAGCCGGTCGCGGTTTTGAAGCGGTTGAACGCTTCGATCAGCCGGACGTGATTCTTCGCTGGGTGCTCCAGGCGCGAGACGTAAAGAAAGAAGGGCTGGTCCAGTCCCCAGCGTTGCGCGGCTTGCGCTTTGGCCGACGCTGCGTCGCCGGGGCAAAAGCGCGCGTGGTCGATGCCGTTGTGGACAACTTGGAGCCTCGGCTCGGGCACTTGAAAGAACCGCCGGATGTCGCGCGCGGTGTTTTCGCTGATCGCGATGATTGCGTCCTGCCGTTGCGCCAGTCGCCGCGCGACGACCCGGCCGTAAATCATGCGGGCGAAGTCGTATTTACCGGCTACGTGGAACGGCGCGAGGTCGTGGATGGTCGCGACCTTGGCGCAGGGCGCGCTCCACACCATCCGCCGGTAACTGGGCACGTGAAGCACATCGATGCCTTGGCGGCGGAGCCAGCGCGAGAGCGCCGTCTGGTGCCACCAGACGTTCCTCAAGGCTGGGCGGAACTTCTCCGGCACGGGCACCAACTTCATGTGGCCGGCGGCAAACGCGAACAGCGGCAGGTCTTCTTCCAGCACCAGCAGGTGGAGCTCGTGCTGGCTGGCGAAAGGCAAGAGCGCTTTGACGAGCGCGAACACGTACTGCGCCACGCCGGTCTTGCCGCGTTGAATGACGGAGGTGGAAATCGCGATTCTCACTGCCGGCCTCCGAGCAGCGTTTCTTCGAGGCGCAACATCTGGATGACCTGCCGCACGGCTGCGGTGGGTCGAGTGAACGTGACGGTGATGCCCAGCCGCTGACCGAGTTTCTTTGCGCGAACCATCAGCGCCACACCCGAACTGTCAATGAAACGCAGGGCACTCAGGTCAATGAAGGCTTCGGTGGCCTGGCTTGCTTGGTACTGCAGGTGGTTCTCGGTGGATCGCCACACCGCTTCTGCGTTTGCGGCGACGAGTTCGCCCTGCCAGGCCAGCGATTCTCCTGCGCGATCGGGATTCTTCGCGCCCACGGCGGATTGTTCAGCCGCGCGTTTGGCGACGAGCCGGAGCGCTGCGGCCGGCGTCGGAGCCGTGGGCAGGAATTCTGCGAGCCGCATCGATTCCAGCGCCCGCCGCACTGCGGGCGAAGGCGCGAGCAGCACAAGCTGCCGCCCGGCGGCGCGCAGATCCTTGCCGAGACGCACCAGCAAACCCACGCCGGTGCTGTCGATGCATTCCACCGGCGCCAGGTTCACCAAGACATGCGAACCGGCGGCGAGCGCTTCGTCCCAAACGTGTTGGTGCTCCTTGACGGCGTTGGCATCCAGACGAGGCGACACTTCAAGCTCGCGGAAATCGGTCCCGCCCAGCGGCGTCAAGAAGGCCTTCGTGGAACTGCAACTTTGCCTGGGCTTGGTGCGGAGTTGCCAACTCTGTCGAGCGATGGCGCGGCCAAACCCCCAGAAGTCGGTCGTGTAACGTCGGAAAAGCCGGCGGGGCTCTTGCAGCAACCGGTAAACCCACTCCAGTCCGCTGCGTTGCATCCAACGCGGCGCGCGCGACACGGTGCCCGCGAGGAAATCGATCGTCGCGCCCACGCCGATGCTCAGCGGCACGCCGGCGGCGCGATAGTGCATGCTGATCCACTTCTCTTGCTTCGGACAGCCGAAGGCCACCAGCAGGA
>JAKCAB010000609.1 GCA_021839785.1 bacterium
GCAAGCGCGAGGCAGTGTTGCACGCGGTCGCGCGCAAGCTCCGCGAGCACCAGGAGGAAATCGCCCGGCTCGAAATGCTCCAGATCGGCAAGCCGATCAGCGACGCGCGCGACGAGGCCGGCCTGGGCGCGCGCTGCTTCGAGTACTACGCCGGCGCGGTCACCAAGTTCGGCGGCCAGACCCTGCCGGTGGGGCGCGGCGGGTTCGACTTCACGTTGCGCCAGCCGATGGGCGTCGTGGCGTGCATCGTGCCGTGGAACTTTCCCTTTCCCATCGCCTGCTGGAAGGCCGCGCCCGCGCTGGCCGCAGGCAATTGTGTAGTGCTCAAACCGGCGTCGCTCTCGCCGTTGACCGCGCTGAAGCTGGGCGAGCTGGCCTGCGAAGCCGGTCTGCCGCCCGGCGTGTTGCAAGTCCTGCCCGGCGCCGGCGCAGCCATCGGCGACGCGCTGGTGACACATCCGCTGGTCCGCAAAGTGTCGTTCACCGGCTCGACCGAGATCGGCCGACGCATCATGGAACTCGCGTCGCGCGACCTCAAACGCGTGTCGCTCGAACTCGGTGGCAAGTCGCCGAACATCGTCTTCGCCGACGCGGATTGGCAGCGCGCGGCCGAGACCTCGCCGATGAGCGTCTTCGCCAACACCGGCCAGGACTGCTGCGCCCGCAGCCGCGTGTACGTCGAACGCAGCATTTTCGAGCCGTTTGTTGAGCGATTCGTCGCCGCCACGCGGAAGCTCGTGGTGGGCGATCCGGCCAACGACGCCACACAGCTCGGCCCGCTTGTCTCCGCCGGTCAGCGCGCAACCGTGGAAGAGTTTCTTGCCGATGCGCGGAAGCGCGGCAGCCAGTTCGCCTGCGGCGGCGGACGCCCGCACCCGAAAGGTTACTACCTCGAACCGACGGTCTTGCTCGACGCGGGCAAGGGCGATCGCTGCTGGCGCGAGGAAATCTTCGGTCCCGTGGTGGCCATCACGGCGTTCGACGACGAGGCGCAAATGCTCCGCGACGTGAACAGTTCGCCCTACGGCCTGAGTGGCTCGATCTGGACGAACAACCTGAGCCGCGCGCTCCGCGTGAGCCGCGCGGTGCAAAGCGGCGTGCTGAGCGTCAACTCGCACAGCAGCGTCCATGTCGAGGCACCTTTCGGCGGCTTCAAGCAAAGCGGCCTCGGCCGCGACCTTGGCCTGGCGGCGCTGGAAGGCTACACGGAGCTGAAGAACGTGTACGTGGCGGAATGAGCGCTTGACGACTACCTCGCAACGCAGTACATGTCCTTTGCGCTCTCGCCACAGTAGTTGAATTGAGGGCGCGTATTTACGGGCTCCTGCGGGAGCCCTTATTTGTTTATGGATCGAGTGGCTGTATTCGTGGATGCTGGCTACCTTTACGCGGCTGGTGCGGTGCTTATTTCTGGGCAGACGCGTCCACGCGGCGAGCTCGAGTTAGACTTCGACTTGGTGTTGGACGCCATCGAGCAACTGGCCGTGAGGATTTCCGGTCTGCCGCTGTTGCGGATTTACTGGTATGACGGAACATCCACTGGACCAACACCCCAGCAATTGGGATTGGCCTTTAAGTCGCGTGTCAAGTTACGACTTGGGTTTGTAAACGCCGTTGGCGAGCAAAAGGGTGTCGATTCCCTGTTGGTAACGGATATGATTGAGCTCGCTCGCAACAAAGCGATGGCTGATGCCGTCCTGATTTCTGGGGACGAGGATCTGCGGGTGGGAGTTCAGCAGGCTCAGGAATTCGGCGTTCGAGTTCACCTTTTGGCGATAAAGCCAAGTCGTGGAAACCAGTCCCAGTTCTTGCTTCAGGAGGTAGATTCCACGCACGAGTGGACTGAAGAAGTCATTTCCAAGTTCCTGCGCTACCAACCGAGGCCGGCCTTCTTACCGACATTGACCGGTACGGAGACGAGCAACCTTCGAGCGAGTTCGCGTGGGGCGGCGGTTTCCCCGTCCAATAGCGGCGTGGAAGCGGTGGCCGCGCAGTATGCTTCTGAAATACCAGACGCAGACATCGAGCCGATTATACGCGTTTACGAGCAAAGCCGTCAGCTTTCACCAGATATCGACAGACCGCTGCTTGGAAAGGCCAAAACTCAACTCGGAATTCTGCCCCCTGACCAAAAGCGGCTGCTGCGTGAGTCATTCGTTTCAGCACTTCGGCAGCGGCAATCGGGGCGAGACGAACCGTAAGCTGGATGCGGCCGTTCGATGACGAGGCTCCCTTCGGCGGCTTCAAGCAAAGCGGCCTCAGCCGCGACCTCGGCATGGCCGCGATGGAAGGCTACACGGAACTGAAGAACGTGTACGTGGCGGAGTGAGCGGGCCGCGGCGGCGGCTGGCGGCAGCCAGAATCACCCGGCCTGGGTGGGCGGCTAAAGTTCGACCTGCATGCCCAGTTCGACGACACGGTTCGCCGGCAAGCCGAAGAAGGCGGTTGCGCTCTGGGCGTTGCGGGCCAGAAACGCGAAGAGTTTTTCGCGCAGGCCGCGCCACCACGCGACCCCCTGGCGGCAAATCACCGTTTCGCGGCTGAGGAAAAAGGTCGTATCGGAGAGCTTGAGCTGAAGGCCGCGCTCGCCGCAGAGACGCAGGATTTCCGCCATGTCCGCCTCGTCCATAAACCCGTACCGGGCGGTCACGCGGTAGAAACCCTGGCCATGCTTGACGATCTCGAGCCGCTCGGACACCGGCACGCGCGCGTCTTCCTCGGTCAGGATGGTGAGCAGCACAACACGTTCGTGCAGGACGCGGTTGTGTTTGAGGTTGTGGAGGAGGGCGATGGGCGTGCCGGTGGGACTGCCGGCCATGAAGACGGCGGTGCCGCCCACGCGGTGCGGTTTGCGGTCTTCGATGTCGGCCAGAAACATGTCGAACGGCAGCATGCTGGCCTGGAGCCGGTCGCGCAGGCGGCGGCGGCCCCACTTCCACGTGCGCATGCAACCATAAAGCCCGCCGCCCACCACCAGCGGGAACCAGCCGCCGTGGACGACTTTGAGCAGGTTGGCGACGAGGAAGGCGATTTCCACCAGGCCGAAAAGGCCGCACAGCGCCAGCGCGTGGCCGGTGCTCCAGCCCCACAGGCGCCGGGCCGCGAAGTAAAATAGAACGGTGGTGATGAGCATCGTGAGCGTGACCGCGATGCCGTACGCCGCGGCGAGACTGCTGGAATCCTGGAAGCCAATCACCAATCCCAGGCACGCAACCATCAGCAGCCAGTTGGCAGAT
>JAKCAB010000160.1 GCA_021839785.1 bacterium
CGAGCGTTCGTTCTTCGAGAAAACGATGCCGGCTTTGGCCCAGCTCCGGCCGGGCTTTTGCTCGGTAACCTATGGCGCCGGCGGGAGCACGCGCGACCGAACGCTCCGCATGGTCGAACGCATCCAGCGCGAATTCGGCATCCCGGCGATGGCGCATTTGACCTGCGTCGGCGCCACCCGCGAACAAATCACGGCCTTGTTGACCGACGCGCGGGCGCGCGGAATCCAAAACGTCCTGGCCCTGCGCGGCGATCCGCCGGCCGGCACCACGGCGTTTCAGAAGGTGGCAGGCGGTTTTCAGTACGCGCATGAACTGGTCACGCTCACGCGCCAACTGGGCGGCTTTTCGATCGGGGTGGCGGGTTTTCCGGAAGGCCATTTGGAATGCCGCGAAGGCAAGGCGGTGGACTGGCAACGGTTGAAGGCCAAGATCGATTGCGGCGCGGATTTTGTCCTCACCCAGCTCTTCTTCGACAACGCCTTCTTCCGCGAGTTTCGCGATCACTTGACCCGCCAGCTTGGCGTGCGCGTGCCGATCGTCCCCGGCATCATCCCGATTCAAAGTGCCGGGCAGATTCGCAAATTCGTGGCGCTCTGCGGCGCGACCATTCCGCCCGCCCTCGCCGCCAGCCTGGACCGGTTGGCCAACGACGAGGCCGCCGCCGCGGAGTTCGGGATCGAATTCGCCACGGCGCAATGTGCGGACCTGTTGCGTCAGGGAGTTCCCGGCCTCCACTTTTACTCGCTGAACAAGGCGGGGCCCGTGACCCGGATACTCGGCCAACTCGGGTTGTCGCCCAAAGGCTGACTGCCCGCCTCGCCGAGTTTTCACTTGGAAGGCCCCCGCCTCACCCCTAACCTGCATACATGACGAAGCGCGCCGGCAACGGCAAGAAGGCAGCCCTGCTGCTCGGAATCGGATTGGATTCCGATGGCCACAAGCGCATCACGACCGGACCGAACTTCGCCCTCGTCGGCGGCAGCCAGCAGACTCACGAGGAAATGACGGAAAAGGCGGTCAAGATCAACGAGAAGCTGAACGAGCGCGGCAAACGTCTCGAAGACGTGACTCACGAGGAGTTCGACGATATCGCCCATGCGGTCGGCCTGCGCCGGCACGAACCGGAAGTGAACTGACGTGCACGCTGCCGGGCATCCTCATCTTTTCCTGCTCGTCATGGGCCTCGTGGCGGCGGCGTTCTGCCTGACACCGCTCGTGCTGGCGCGGCTTTGGGCGGCCTGGTTCTCCCCCCGGAAGCCCGGTGCGGAAAAGAACGCCGCCTACGAGTGTGGCCTCGAATCGAGGGGCGAAGCCTGGGTGCAGTTCCATGCGGGCTACTATCTGTACGCCATCGTGTTTCTGATCTTCGATGTCGAGGCGCTGTTTCTCCTCCCTTTCGCCGTGGCGTTCACGCAGCTCCCGACGGGCGCGGTGGTCGCGATGCTGGTCTTTGTGCTGCTGCTGGTCGAAGGGTTCGTCTGGGCCTGGCGCAAAGGCGTGCTGCGGTGGCAATAGCCCGGCCGTTTGCGCGCCCGCCAGGATGAGGTTCATTCGGTCATGGACGAAGGACTGCGCAGCGAACTGAGCAAGCAAGGCGTGTTCACCACCACGCTCCAGGAGTTGTACAACTGGGGCCGGCGGAGTTCCGTCTGGCCGCTCAACTTCGGCCTGGCCTGTTGCGCCATCGAAATGATCGCGGCCTCGATGTCGCGTTGGGACATCGCCCGGTTCGGCGCCGAAGTGTTTCGGCCTTCGCCGCGCCAGGCGGACCTCATGATCGTGGCCGGCACGGTCACCAAGAAAATGGCGCCAATGGTGGTGCGGCTTTACAACCAAATGCCCGAGCCGAAGTACGTCATCGCCATGGGCGCCTGCGCCATCTCCGGCGGGCCGTTCAAACAAGGCTACAATGTGCTCAAAGGCATCGACCGCTACCTGCCCGTGGACCTCCACATCCCCGGCTGCCCGCCCAAGCCCGAGGCGCTCCTGCACGGCATCATGAAGCTGCAGGAAAAAATCGCCGCGCAACCTCTCACCGGGGATGGCCGCCCGCGGCACCTGCAAGCGGACGCGCCGGCGGAGTTCCCCGTGCCGGCCTACGGCCCGTACGATCTTACCCCGGCCAAGAACGAGACCCTTTGGCGCCCCGCCGCATTGGAACGCCAGAACGCGGCTTAACTCAGACCAAGCCACCGCCCTCGCCATCGTGGAAACGCTGGAACAAATCGCCGCCCGGATCGCCGCCGCGGTTCCCGGCGTTGCGGCAAGCGTCGAAACCAATCCCGCTGTCCGCGCGCAGTCTTCCCTGGTTGTGGGCCGCGACCACGCGCTGGCCGTGGCGCGATTCCTGCGCGACGAACCGGGCCTGCAATTCGACTATTGCTCGAACGTCACCGGCGTGGATTGGCTGGACGCCACGCTCAAGGAAAAGGTGCGCGTGAAGCGCGTGGTGGACGGCGCGGAACAGGAGTTCGAGGAAACCGTCGAGCGCCGCCGCCCCGGTTACCTGGAGGCGGCGTACCATTTGTACTCGATGGCGCTCCGGCATGGCCCGCTCATCTTGCGCCAGCGCACCGCCAACCGCGTCGAGGACACGCGGCTGGCTTCGCTGACGCCGATCTGGCGCAGCGCCGAGTTTCAAGAACGCGAGGCCTTTGACCTCTTCGGCATCGTCTTTACCGGCCACCCCGATTTGCGCCGCATCCTGATGTGGGACGGCTTCGCCGATTTTCCGATGCGGAAGGACTACGTCGAGCCGGACGACTACGAGTACGAGCCCACGCCGCACGACGCCGTACTGGAAAAGGCCCGCCGGCATTATCCCGTGGAGGGCGCGGCATGAGCGACGCCCCCCCGGCGACCGCCGACGCGGAATCGATCGCCGCCCTTTCGACGGGCGACCTCGTGCCGGACGAGTTTCCTGACACCCCGCCGCCGCCGGCCCCCGCCGCCAGGCTGTTCGAGGTTCGTCCCAAGCCCGGCGTGGCCGAGTCCGACGAAGGTGAGTTGCTGGAAGTCTCCATCGGCCCGCATCACCCATCGACCCACGGCGTGTTTCGGATGGACGTGGCGCTGGATGGCGAACGGGTGCGCCAGCTCAAACCGGTCTTCGGCTACCTGCACCGCAACCACGAAAAGCTCGGTGAGAGTTGCAGCTACCTCGGCTCGATTCCGTACACCGACCGGCTCGACTACTTCTGTTCGCTCACGAACAACTGGGCTTACGTGCT
>JAKCAB010000397.1 GCA_021839785.1 bacterium
TTTCGTCGCGGTGACCGACACCTCGATCCGCGGCTGGCTGCCCGGCAAAGAAATCACCGACCTAGCCTTCCAACTGCCCAACTCGCTCGCCGTTGGCGGCTACGAATTGGCGGTGGGCGTGGTGGATCCGGAGTCGCGCGAACCAGCGGTCAAGCTGGCCATCGCCGACCGCGACCCGGCGGGCTGGTATCCGGTGAGCAAACTCGAAGTGGTGCGTTGAAGCCTCGTGAAAGCGCCTGACAAAGGGTGAGCTTTCTATCGCGCTTACCCGGCTTCCCCGCGCCAGCTTCAGCCCTTCATTCCTTGGTAAACATGTGGTGTGCTGGCAGCGTCGCGCCGCAATAAACGCACAGGCGCCGAGTGGAGCGGCTCCGGCGACCGCAGTTCGGGCAGCCCACGGCCCCGGTGGTGATCCGGCCGTCCGCCTCGCCATCGCGGAGATCAACTTCCTGCATTTTCTCCATCAGGTCCGCATCGCCAAGCTGGCACCGCTGGCGGAGCAGTTCCCACATCGCTTGGGAGGCGAGGATGAGCGTGTCGAGGCGGCGCTGGAGGTCTTCGACCTGCGAGCGCAAGCGCGACGCCTCGTCCTTGGCTTCCGCGGCCTTGTTGCTGACCTGGGTGATGCAGGACTGTTGGTAGAGGTCGAAGATCAGGTTCATAACCGGAAGTGTGGTGGCGGCGCGACGGCAGCGGAACGAACTCAGATTTGCGAGTACGGCGTCGGGCGGAGGAACAGGTTGGTGATGTTCGAGACGATCTCGGGATCGGTGTAGCCGGGCGTGGTGCTGAGTTTCTTCCAATCCGGGTCGCTCACGAAGGTGCCCCAGTTCTTGTCGTGGGCGGCCATGTTGTCGAAGACGAGCATGTAAGTCAGGTTCGGCAGTTTGTTGCCGATGAGCGTTTCGCCGAAGAACACCGGCTGCAAACCGGTCCGACGGAAGATCGCGATTTCGCCTTCGTTGAACATCTTGATCTTGGTCTGGTTCGCCTTCTTCGAGTGGCTCTCGTAAGTGCGCAACTCGAAGAGGCGCGGCTGATTCGTCTTAGCTCCCGCCGGCACTTCCAGTTTGGGCATGCCGGCGAAGGCGACCATGAACGAGCTCTCCACGCGGACATACGCCGGGTCGGACGCGGACGCGTTGATGAATTCCGCGCCCGCCTTTTGGTAACCCGCGTCGGCGCGCATCCGGTTGGTCGCGGTCACGAAGTCCTCGGCCGACTTGTACGGGATCAGCAGATACGCGGTCGGGCTGTCCGGGCCGGTCGCGACCTGGAATGCCCCCACCGGCCCAATTCCGATCCGGTTCAAGGCGGGGATGGCGGCTTCGCGGGCGTAATCGTCGAACAGCTTTTGTTTGGGCCCGCGGCGCAAATGGTAAAGGCGGAGTTCGTAAAACTCGCGCGCAGGCCGGGCGGCATCATCCGCGGCACGGAGGCGGAAGCCCGCCAGGCCCGTGGCCGCGAGCGAAGAGGTGAGGAAAGTGCGGCGTTTCATGGCGGCCAGCATCCGCGATCCGGCCGCCGAAAGCAACGCCCGCGCCGCAAATTGTGGTGCTGCAGGTTCTATGTCGCCGGGTGCGGGATTCGCGCGTCAACGGGTTGCTTGCGGTGGAACGCGCGCGGGATCGTACGGTGGGTTGTCCGCGCTGTGCACCCGGTTGCCGGCGGGATCGATGATCGTGGCCGTGATGAAAACGATCAGGTTCTTCTTCACCGTGCCTTTGGACTCGCTGCGGAACAGGCCGCCCACCGCCGGCAGGTCGCCCAACACCGGCACCTTGTCCTTCATCGTCACCGAATCCTCCACCGGCATCCCGGCCAGGACCAGCGTCTGCCCATCCCAGATACGGGCCTTCGTCGTCATTTGGCGCACGCGAAAGCGCGGCAACGGCACCGCCACCTCGCTGGCTTTGCCGCCTTGCCAAACCGTGACCTTGGCGTTCGCCGGCGCCTGGTCGTAACCCAGGAATTCCGTGGTGCTCGCGATGACGTTGAGCTCGATCGTGTAACCGTCCGCCGCCACGGTGGGGATGATGTCGAGCGTGGGACCAACGGGGATGGTGGAAGTCAGGAACGGCACGGCATTCGTTCTCGGCTGGGCGCCGAGTTGAATCAAGGCTGTGGGATCGATGCCATTCACGACCGTCCGCATGTCGGCCACTTGGATCTGGGCTTGCCGGCCGCTAACCGTGGTGACTCGAGGCGCCGAAAGCACGTCCGCGCCACTCCGTTGCTCCAACGCGCGCAGCACGGCGCGGTACTGCGGATCGGTCAGGACGCCGGTCATCGAGGCGCCCAGCGCGGCCGTCACGCGGACGTTATGGGCGTTCGTCGCCTCCCGGCCGGGCCACCAGTCCAGCTCGTCGCCGCGCAGGTCATGAACGCCGTTGGTGCCGCCCCGCTGGAGGGCCTCCACCACGGACCGAAACTGCGGGTCGGTCTTAATTAGGCCGGTGATCGTCGCCACGCCATTAGTTGTGCCCGCCGCGTCGGTCGCGACTGGCCCATTCGTGGTCATCAAAGTGTTGCCCAGATACCAGTCGAAGCCGAGCGCCTTGTTGTCGTCCATGGTGACCTCGACGAACTTGGCCTCGATCACCACCTGCGGCGGCGAGGTGTTGAGCATTTGCAGCGCCGTCTCGACCGTCTGCAAATCGCGCGCTGTAGCCCGAACGAGCAACATCCCGTTGCGGTCATTGTAAAACACAGCCTTGCCCGACTGGCTCTGAAAACCGTTGGCAGCCGCGCCGGCGGCGAAGGCATTTGTCCCGCCGAGGTCCAGACCCGCCGCCGCGAGAAAGGACCGGAGTAGTTGGGCCGGCGGCTGGTTCGTCGGCACGTTTCCGGCCACGGCTTCGAGGCTCTGCCGGAGCGTTTCTGGATTTACTTTGAAGGTACGGGTGAAGAGTTGGTTATCGTCTGTTCTGGAATCACCTGACGCAGGGCCGGTACTCGCAGAGGCCCTTCCATCCACAACCCGGACAAGTTTATCGCCCACCTGGAACTGGACGTCGAGGTTTCGCGATAGGTAACTCAGCAGCTCCTGGAAGGTTACCTGCTCCAGGTTTATGCTGAGCCTTTGTTGAAAGGCCGAGAGCGGCTGGTCGGACACGAAGTTAACGCCTTCTGCACGGCCAACTTCAGAAAGAATGTCCTGGAGCGTGGTATTCTCGAGATGCAGGGTAACAGGCTTAGCCAGTATCTTGGCCACCGCTCCCTGCTCCG
>JAKCAB010000003.1 GCA_021839785.1 bacterium
CGGGATCGGGCCCCACGGCGACGAGCAGTTCGGCCACGCGCGCCGTGCGGTGGGCGCGGTCGGGCACGAGCCGATGGATTTCAAGCGCTTCGGCCACGCTCTGGCCGACGGTCAGCCGCGGGTTGAGCGAACCAAACGGATCCTGGAACACCATCTGAAGCTGACGCCGCACGCGCCGCAACGGTTCGCTGCGGAGGTGGGTGATGTCCCGGCCCGCGAAACGGACTGTTCCACCGGCCGGTTCGACGAGGCGCACAACGGCGCGTCCCAGGCTGGATTTGCCGCAGCCGCTTTCGCCGACCAGGCCAAGCGTTTCGCCGGGTGCGATTTCGAGACTGACATCCTCGACCGCACGTACCCAGGCGGTGGGTCGCCCGAGCAGGGTGGGGCGCGCCGGGTAGCGGACGCTGAGATTCCGTACTTCCAGCAAGGGCGGCATGGCGTAGCAGGAAAGCTTGGTCCGAGCCGCGGCCGACGAGGCGAGGCTTGAACTGAGCCTCACCGGGCGGGCTTGAGCGTGGCCACAAAACCGCCGAACGGGTGCAGGTTGACCACGAACTCCCGACCCGCGACGACCGGCTGAGTTTCGGTTGAGAAGCTGCGGCCGTCAGCGCCGTCGCCGATCCGCTCCATCTCGTAGGTGCCCGTGCCCAGCCAGGACCCGAGCCTGACGCGTTCTTCGCGTGGCCCCTGGCCGCCGTTCACGCCGGCCAGATACCAAGTGTCGCCCTTGCGTCGGGCGAGGATCGCGAATTGCCCCGGATAGCCCGCGACGAAGCGCGTGTCGTCCCAGGTCACCGGCACGTTTTTCAGAAACTGTTTGGGCGCGTCCGGCAGCGTCAGGTACGCCTCCGCCTTGTCGGTGAAGTGGAGCAGGCCCGTCTCGAACAGCACCGACAGCGCCAATTCGTGTGCCCAAGTCGTCCGGTGCGGGTAGCGGTTGTCCGAGAAGCCGACCGGCGTGTAGTCCATCGGCCCGACCGTGTTGCGCGTGAACGGCAGGATGGCGTTCTGGACCGGTGCGCGTTCCGGGTATTGGGCGTCGAAGATGTAGCACTCCTCGCCACGCACGGCTTCCATCGACATGAGGTTCGGCCAGGTGCGCGACCAACCGCGCGGCAGCGTGCAACCGTGAAAATCCACCAGGATCCCGGCGGCGGCGGCATCGCGGAGGATGGCCTGGTATAGACCGATCACGTTCTGCTTGTCGCTCTGGAAGAAATCCACCTTCACGCCTTTGACGCCCCATTTGCGGAGCAACTCGAATTCGAAGCGGCGCAACTCCGGTGCCGACAGAGTACCGCGGGGCTTTTCGGTGACGACGTTGTGCGGACCGCCGGAGTTGTACCAGAGCAACACCCCGATGCCTTTGCTCTTCGCGTAACGGATCACGTCGTGGATGTTGCCGTTGTCCATGATGTCCCAATTGGCATCCACCAGCACGTACTCCCAGCCCATCTCGGCGGCGAGGTCCACGAACTGCTTTTGCTTCGCGCCGTCTTGTGGACTGGGCGGGTCTGACCACCAACTCCAGGCCACGCGACCCGGATGAATCCAGCCGGGGTCCTGGATTTGTGATGGCTCGGAAAGATCGGTGACGAGCGTGGATTCGACGATGTTCGCCAGCGAACTGCCAAGGATGATGACGCGCCAGGGCATTCCCCAAGGCAGCTTCGACGTTGAATTCACCGAACCGGTGCCGTGGCCTTCCTCGGGATCCGGCAGGGCGATGCGATAGACGCCGCCCGGTGCCGTGCTGGACAGCCGGGTGCCGCAATAATTGTCGCCCAGGTTCGCCTCGGTGATCAGCCCCCAGTGCTGGCTGTCGCCGGTTCGGAACAAAACGGGAAATGACCAGCCTTTGCCAGTCGGTGACGCGGTGCCGACCGGGATTTCGTTTTCATAGTAAGTCTCGTAGGCGGGGCTGTAGGTCGTGGCCTTGTCGCTGGGTGCCAGCCACAGCCTGGCGTCGGCCGGCAAGGCGAAACCGGTGGCTTCGGCGTTGAGCGTGCGCGCCGCATCGCCGCCGCCCGGCACGCGATAACGAAAAGCCGCGCCGTCGTCGTATGCGCGCAGATCAATTTCCAAAGCCTGGCCGGCAGGGTTGCGAAAGGCGAGCGTCACCTCGTTCGCGCGGTTGTGGCACTGCCGGCGTTTGCCACGGACCATTTCGTAGGACGCCTCGATCGGTCGCGGCTCGCTGGCCGACTGGAAGCGCAAGCCGTCGAGCAAATCGAGGCCGGCGATCTCGAGGCCCAGCGGCGAATCGCCGATGACCGCGGCCCGGCTCGCTTCCCGACCTTGCTCCACACGGTAGTAAAGCCGCGGTGGCTGCTTCGGGTAATCGGCGGTTCCGCCCAGATCGGCGAGTCGAACCGAAATCCGGACCTCGCCGTTGGGTGAGGTGACGGCCCAACTTTCAGCCCGAGCTGTGGAAGACACCAGGAAGAGTCCGGCACTCATCGCTGCCAACAGAACTTGCTTTCGGCGGCCCAGCAAAGGCAGGGCAGGGGAGGGAACAGTGACAGCCGGGCCGGGGCACAAGCGGCGCGCGCAGTTGTCGGCCCGACTCGCGAAGACAGAGATCGTTGCAGGCTTCATGCGAACCGAGGGAATAGCCGGTTTCACCCGCTGGCGCAAAACTGTTCCGCGACCTCGTCCATGAACACGGCGTCCCGGTATTGCCGGAGCGCTGGTGTCCAACCGGCGCTGGCGTGTCACCACCCCCGCAGCCTTGATGTTCGTCAAAGCCGCTGGCGCCGGTTCGCATAGCTTGTCCGCATGACCTGCTTGAAATGCTCGCTGCTCGCTGTCGTTGCGCTTTGCTCGGGTTTGCTCGCCGCGCGCGCCGCCGAGCGTCTGGTGCCCGCGCCCGCCAAGACGCCTTACCGCGTCTGGCCCTCCGAATCGCCGCCAGACTGTCCGTTTCCGAAGTCCGGGTCGCTGGTCGGCGTCGGCTTCACCGGCCGCCACGCGGAGTACACCTACGCCGACACCTGGTATCCGTCGTGGGCCGCGGACGGCAACCTTTATTCGCCCTGGACTGATGGCATCGTGAATGGCCTCGGCTCCTCGTCGGCGGGTGCCGACGCCACCACCGGACACGCGACGATCCTTGGCAGCGATCCACTCCATTTGGTCGTCACCAATCAGGGCGTCTTCAAGTCCAGCCCGCGACCGTACGAAGGCCGTTACCCGTGTGGGAGCCTCGTGTACGATGGCGTCT
>JAKCAB010000640.1 GCA_021839785.1 bacterium
AATTCGTGCATGGCGTCGTCCAGGACGGGACGCAGTTCCTGCCAGGCCGGATCGGGGTTCCCTGTTTGAAGAAGCTGGTTCATGGCGTGGGCTTGTTGTTCGCGGGCGCGGCGGCGTTGTTCGGTGCGGCGGGCCTTGGCGGCGAGGTAACGCGTGCTGGTGTAAAGCCAGCCGGTCAGCGACGGATGCCGGGTCAAGCGCGGCGCCTGGCGCGCCAAGTCGCAAAACACCGCCTGGGTCACGTCTTGCGCGGCGTGCGCGTCGCCCGACACCTGGCGCAGCGCGGCCGAATAGACCAGGTCAAGGTGCCGCTCGACCAGCGAGGCAAAGGCCGACTCGGACCGGTCGGCCACGTAGCGGCGGAGCAATTCGCTGTTCTCGGTCGTCATGGCATTGGCATTACACCCGCCCAACGGGGAAACCGCACAACGAATACCCGGAAACTCCTCAACACGGAACGCGAACCGCTCGGCTAGAAGATCAGTGTCAGCATAGGCGGGTGGAGGCGGGGGCTGAAGACCGCCGTGGTCATCGCCCCGCGCCCCACCCCGCCCTCATCAAACCGGACGGGCGGATTTCCCGTATCCGGCTTGGCACAAAAAATGTCGCAATTGCGACAAAAATTGCACCAACCCGGAAAAGCGAGCGGCGCGGGCGGCCGAGAAAAGGGCGGGGCAGAAAGGAGTTGACGAACTTACTTTGTATTGCAAAGTAAAGCCATGCAAAGCGACTGGGCCACCGAGAACCTCCAGGTCATCCGCACGCTGATGGAACGGTCCGCGCTTTATCGACGCGCCTTGGCGCCGACCACGCTCGTCGCGGGGGGGTTGGGGACGCTCGGGGCCATCGGCGGCATCAAGTGGGCCACCGGCTCCGGCGTGCAATTCTGCGTTTACTGGCTGGTGGTCGCGGCGTTCACCATCGCCGCCTGCTTTCTGGTGGTGCGACGCCAGGCGCTGCAAGCCGGGGAGCCTTTCTGGTCGCCGCCCATGCGGCGGGTGGTGCAGGCCATGTCGCCGGCGCTGGTGTTCGGACTGGTGTTGGGCCTGGCCGTGATCCTTTCCGGGACCGACGAGGATTTCGTGTTGTTCCTGGTGTTTGTCTGGATCGGCCTTTACGGAAACGCGCTGCACGCGGCGGGTTTTTTCATGCCCCGCGGCATCCGGTTTTTCGGCTGGGTAGTCATCGCGGGCAGCTCCGTTGCGTTGATTGGTCTGGTTTTGTTGGAGCCGGACGAAGCCGGTCTGCAGGTGGCGAACGGGTTGATGGGGGCGGCGTTCGGTCTGCTGCACCTCGCGTACGGCGTTTACTTGCTCGCCACGGAAAAACGGAGGCCCGCGGCGTGAATCCGGAACCGTTCCTGCAGCTTGACCGGGTCATTCATGAAAAAGGGCGCTTACCGATCGTGTCGCTCCTGGCCGCCAACACCGAACTGTCGTTCACCGAGATTCGCGACACGCTGAAAATGACCGACGGCAACCTGAGCATGCATTTGAAGACGTTGCAGGAGGCGGGCTACGTGGCGGTGACCAAGAGCTACCAAAACCGCCGGCCGCTCACGACCTGTTCGCTGACGGCTGCCGGCCGGCGGGCCTTTGCCAGCTACATCGATTTGTTGGAACAAATCGTCCGCCAGACTAAAACCACTTGAACGCAACCCCAATGGCGCTTTGGACTGCCCAGATACTTTGCAATACAAAGCCTTTTCCCGTAAACCGCAAACCCTGATCGTGTCATGAAAATCTTCCGCGCCTCCCACCTCGGCATGTGCTTCGGCGTGCGCGACGCCATCCAGCTCGCCCGCCGCGCCGTGCGCGAACAGCCCATCACCATCTTCGGCCAGCTCGTTCACAACGACACCGTGGTGAACGACCTGAAGGCCGGAGGCATTCGCATCGCCAACTCCGCCCCGGAGATTGACACCCCGGCGGTCATGATCACCGCCCACGGTGCCTCCGAACGCACTGTGGCCGGCCTGCAGGATCGGGGCCTGCGCGTCCTCGAGGCCACCTGCCCGCTCGTGAGGTTGGCCCACCTCGCGGTCAAGCGATTGGCGCGCGACGGCTACCACCCGGTCGTGATCGGCAAGCGCGACCACGTGGAAGTGCGGGGCCTGACCGGCGACCTCGATGCGTTCGACGTCGTGCTAGCCGAGTCGGACCTGGAGCAACTGACCGAGCATCCGCGTTTCGGAGTGGCCGCTCAAACCACCCAGCCGATCGAGCGCGTCCGCCGGCTGGCCGAGCTGATTCGTCGCCGCTTTCCCGCGTCGGAGGTGAAGCTGGTCGATACCGTGTGTCGCCCCACCAAGGAGCGCCAACACGCCGCCGAGGAACTGGCGGCCGCCTGCGATGTGGTGGTGGTAATCGGCGGGGTCGCCAGCAACAACACGCGGGAGCTCGTGGCGACTTGCGCGCGTCATTGCGCGCGCGTGCATCATGTCCAAACGGCCGCCGACCTGTGCGCGGAATGGTTTGAGCCGGACGACACCATTGGCATCACCGCGGGCACGTCCACGCCGGATAGCACCATCGATGCCGTGGAAGCGCGGCTGAGGGAATGGGCAGCGGTCGGCAAGACGCCCCCCAACCGACCCGCCACTGTGGAACACCGTGAACTGGCCAGCGCCTGCGAGGAAGCCGCTCGCCGACCTGAACTGGCGTTGCATTCTTAAGACTCTATGAACACGCGATGGTTCCAACGCTGGGGTTGGTTCTACGTCCCGGCGTCTTTCCCGGGTTTCTTTTTGTGGGGAGTCGCCGCGGGGTTTTGCCTGAGCGTTTTCGGCGCCGTGGACCGGCATTCGCACTCGGCCAGCGACACATTGTACGGTGTGTTCCCGTTCTTCGTGTGTACCTTTCTGCTGTTGGACTGGGTTGGTTCCCGCACCGCCGGGCAGGCGGCGCACTCCAACAAAGACAAGCTGAGCTGAACGGCGAAACCGCCGTCGAAATCGAAAGGCCGTGCCATGCACTCGGAAAATCGCTGGGGACGTTGGCTGGTGGTGGTGTTCTACGCCGTGGCGATGGCCTGGGTGGAGTCCGCGGTCGTGCTGTACCTGCGCACCCTGGTCAACCGGCTTGATCCCTACCAACCGCATCCGTTGCCACTGGCGGATGGCCTCGGGGGCGCCGAGTTGATCCGCGAAATCGCCACGCTGATCATGCTGGCCACGGTGGGCTGGCTGGCGGGGCGAACCTGGCGCAGCCGCGTGGCCT
>JAKCAB010000258.1 GCA_021839785.1 bacterium
TTTTCGTTTTTGGCGTCGGCCAACACGACCTCCAACGCCTCCAAATTGGCATGGATATCGGCAATGATTGCGAACTTCATCTCGGCTTACCCGTCTAACTGACAATCTGAAACCCCTGCAGGTTTCCCTGCGGCTCCGACCACGAAACCGTTTCATCCCGGATGAACGACCTCAGGCCGGACTCGCGGAGAGCCTCCCGAAACGCCTCCAACTCTTCCTGGGCGCCTTCGGCCAGCAACTCAACCCTTCCGTCTAGCAAGTTGCGAACCAACCCGGTGACCTCGAAACCCTGGGCCACCTGGCGGGCCGTGTAGCGAAATCCCACGCCTTGCACGTGTCCCGAGTAGAAAACGTGCATCCGCCGCCGGTTCATGTCACGGGAGGCTGCCACCGTGCCGCACCCCGGCGGCCACGGACGGGAGTGCCCTGACCGGCACCACCGAGGGTCGTTTCACGCGAGGATCAAGCCACAAGCCCGCGCGCGCGCGCAACGATTTTGTGCCGGTCGTGGCGTCGTGACTGCGGGAGACCTCTTTGCCTCTCAGCACCTTTGCGTTGGCGCCTTAACCGGGGCCCGACGCCTCGCTGCCTGTTTGCGAAAGGCCTCGGCCGGGTGTACGCGCCCCCGCTTTTCGCGGCGGGGTTCCAGACGCGACCGGTCTGCCCGTTCGCTCAAGGTGGGCCGGCCTTCACTTCCTCGAACCAATGCTTCGCAACATTCTTCTGCGCCCGGCGCGGATCGAAAACGCGCCCATTCATGGCCACATACACCCCCGGCGGCAGACACTGCACCGCGCCAATCGCGACGCCGATGTTGAAGCCCGCGTCCGTGTTGCGGAACCGCGCGGGCTGCATTGAACCGGTCAGAACGATGGTTTTGCCGGGGATACCCGCCAGCGCCCGCGCGGTTTGGATCATGGTGTCGGTGCCGTGCGTGACGAGGATGCGGTCGCACGCCGAGGCCGCGATGCGGTCGCGGATGAGCTGGCGGTCGGCCTCGGTCAGTTCCAGGCTGTCTTTGCGCAGGACCGATTCGAGCGTGTAGTCGAAAGTGACGTTCGCCTCGCGGAGGATTTCGGTGACCTGCGGCGAGCCAACTTCGTACTCGCTCTTTGCGTCAAAGTACACTTTGTCGATCGTCCCGCCGGCGGTGAGGATGTGCAGTTTCATGGGCCGTCCCACGTCCACGCCCCAGTTAACCGCACCCGGCCCGGCACGCAAGCCGTCGGCGGACACCGCAGACGCACCAATCGGTTGACCTCCATCAAGGTGGCGCGGCGCCATACCCGCTACGTTCAGCCTCGCGATGAGCACGCCGCTGATCGAAGTGGACGCCCGCGGCCTGGAACCGCCGCAGCCGATGGTACGCATCCTCGAAGCGCTGTCCGCGCTGCCCGGGGAGGCGACGTTGCGCGCCCACACCGACCGGCGTCCGCTCCATCTGTTCCCGCTGCTCGCCGAGCGCGGCTTTCAGGCGGAATCCGAGGAACATTCCGATGGCAGCTTTATCACCCACATTCGCCGCGCCTAGCGTGTCCGCCGCTCCGGCGGTCCGAGTCACTCCAGCCTCGCCCGCCAGCGCGTTGGCGCCGTCGGTGACCCTGCCGTTGCGCTTTGTGCTGACGGGCGTGGGGTCGCTGCTCGCCGGCATGGCGCTGCTGGTTGCGCGGCCGGACCTCCTGGCGACTTACCACTACAATCAGTACGCCGTCGCAGCGACCCACCTGTTCGTGCTGGGTTTCTTGTGTTCGATCGTCATGGGCGCGATGTACCAGCTCGTTCCCGTGGCGCTCGAAACCCGCCTCCACAGCGAGCGCATGGCGAAGTGGCAGTTCGCGTTTCACTTGGTCGGCTTCGTCGGAATGGTCTGGATGTTCTGGATCTGGAACCTGCAACAGGTCGGGCATTTCGGGTCGGCGTTTGCCGTCGGCGTGGGCCTGTTTGTGTACAACCTGGCGCGCACCTTGCGCCGCGTGCCGCGCTGGAACGTGGTGGCGACCGGCATTGCGTCGGCCTTGGTGTGGCTTTCGCTGGGCGTGCTCGCCGGCCTGGCGGTGGCGGCGGGCAAATGCACTTACGAATCCGCAAACACGCTCGCGCCGACGAACCCGTCGTGGGCGCTGGTAAAGTCGCTTCAAGGCGTGGCCCATTGGGTGAACCGCTTCGACGCGCTCGGGGTGATGCACGCACACGCGCACCTCGGCGGCGTGGGGTTCTTCGTGATGATGATCGTGTCGGTTTCGTACAAGTTGGTGCCGATGTTCACGCTCTCCGAACTCCAGAACGAGCGCCGCGCCACGCTGGCGGTGATGCTGCTCAACCTCGGACTGGCCGGCCTGTTCGTCGCAATGGCGTGGCACAGCCCGTGGAAACTGGCGTTCGCCCTGGTGCTCGTAGTCGGCCTGGCCACCTACGCCGTGGAGATTCTGGCCATTCTCAAGGCTCGCAAACGCCGGACGATCGACTGGGGCATCCGCCATTTCCTGACCGCCTTGGGCGTGCTCGGCGTGCTGGTATTGCTCGGACTCGTGCTATGCTGGCCGCGCCTGCCGGCGACGCTGTTCACCACTCAACTCGAGACGGTTTATGGCTTCCTCGGCCTCATCGGAGTGGTGACCTTCACCGTCCTTGGGTTTCTGTACAAAATCATGCCGTTCCTCGTCTGGTACCACAGCTACAGCCGTGAAGTCGGCCGGAGCCAGGTGCCTTCGCTGGCTGACCTTTATTCGGTGCGGCTCCAGGTCATCGCGTATTGGCTCTTCCTGGGCGGCTTGTTGCTCGCCAGCTTGGGAGCAGCCTTGAGCCGGGAAGCGCTGGCGCGCGGTGGCGCGGTGGTTCTCCTCGCTGCGTTCGCGGTATTCGCCGTGAACTTGGGCAAGATGCTCCGGCACTTCTTCCGGCCCCAGATCGTTCCCTTGAATCTGACCGTAGCAACTAAGCCCGCCCAGCCATGACAACGCCCCTGACTCCACTCGACGAAAACACGGTCCTTCAAGCCCTCCGCCAGGTGGTGGACCCGGAACTTGGGTGCAACCTGGTGGACCTCGGCATGATCTACAGCACCGAAATCGACGGCGGCTGCGTGCGGGTGGCGATGACGCTCACCACGCAAGGCTGCCCGATGCACGAGAGCCTCGTCGAAGGCGTCCGCACCGTGTTGCTCGCTCTGGACGGTGTGACCGAGGCGGAGGTTGAAGTGGTCTGGGATCCACCC